>NYZG01000335.1 GCA_002687025.1 Candidatus Poribacteria bacterium | reverse complement strand
GACGAGTTCGTCGCCGTCGAACGGCACTTCCCGCGTGACGAGGTCTCCGACCTGGGCAAGCATGCTTCTCCCTCCGATGACGAGGTCCGTCTGATACGATAGCCAACGCGCGGCATGGGCGCTGTCACCGGCTTGGACGCGTTGATCCACAACGCAAACGCCCGGGCAATGTTCGCGCGGCGCGTGGCGGCCCCTGGGGAGTCGTCGGTCGGGTGTTAGGTCCTCGCGCCCAGTGATACGATGCGTTCGTGTCGATGGGCCGCCGCGCTGAAAGGCCGAGGGGCGCCGGGCAGGGAGTGTGCGCAGTGGCGGGGCAAGAACTTCTGGCGCGCATCGAGGCTCTGATCGGGTCGCGCGTCGAGTCGCATGTGCGAGCGGAGGGTGGCTACACCCCCGCTGCCCGGCTCGTGTGCAGGACGGCGAACGGCAGCTTCTTCGTCAAGGCGGGGGCGACGCCTCTCACGTGTAGTTTTCTGCGCCGCGAGGCCCACGTCTATGGGGCGATCGACGGGCCGTTCGTGCCGCGCGTGGTGGCATGGGAGGATCACGAGGCCGCGCCGATTCTCGTCACTGAGGACCTTTCGCACGCGCACTGGCCGCCTCCGTGGGACACGGCGCGCATCGGCCGCGCGCTCGCGCAGGTGGAGGCGATGCACTCGACGACCGTCGACCTGGACCCGTTCGCGGAGGTGTACGGGCAGGCCGGGCGGGGCTGGAGGACGGTCGCGGCCGACCCCGAACCGTTCCTATCTCTCGGATTCGCGGACGGCGACTGGTTGGATGTCGCGCTGCCAATCCTGGTCGATTACGAGCAGCGTTGCCCCATCGACGGCGACAGCCTGACGCACTTCGACCTCCGCAGCGACAACATGTGCATGACGGACGACCGCGTGCTGTTCATCGACTGGAACTGCGCGTGTCTTGGAAACTCACGCCTCGACCTGGGTTTCTGGCTGCCCAGCCTCGCGTACGAGGGCGGCCCCGCGCCGGACACGATCCTGCCCGACGCCCCCGAGGTCGCTGCGGTGGTGACAGGCTACTTCGCCGCGAACGCGGGACTGGACAAGATACCCGACGCGCCGCGCGTGCGCGTAGTGCAGCGACAGCAGTTGGTGACCGGCTTGCCGTGGGTCGTTCGAGCGCTGGAGCTGCCTGCGTTGGCCGACGCGTTCCGCGATGTCTAGCGCGATTGCCCGCCGGCCGCCGTAACCGCCGTTCAGGAGTTCACGGCTTCCGTGGCGATTGTGACATAGGCCTCTCTGACCTCGGCCTCGTACTGCCTCTTCTGCGCCACCAGACTGCGACGCCACCACCATACACGCGCGTCATTGGGCTCCCACCACCCGAGTACATTGAGATGGTCGCCGCGAACCGGGAACGGCTTCTGCCCCACGTCTTTCACGTGCGAACCGTCCGAGGAGGAGAGGGTGGGCTGCCACCGCTGCGACGTCACCGGCGCCAGGCCGTCGTTGTCTTTCTCGCCTTCGGCCGCCTTGTTGTGGATGATCTTCCACGACGGCTGCAAGACGGCAAAGACACGCGGGTAATCCTGAAAGCTGTAGTAGGCTCGGTATACGACGCCGTTCGTGGCTTCGGCGTGTTCCGCACGCGCGTTGAACGCCGTACATTCCGAGGTCGTCAGGCTGCTGAGGCCGCCCAACTCCAGCATCCGCCTCAGGGGCTTCGTGATATTGCCCACCGTGCCCTCGGCGAGCATGTCAGCGATGTGCGTGCCGCGGTGTGGCGCCGCGATTGTCGTCAAGCTGGCGACGTGGTCTGCCATGCCTCCGTCGACGATCATGTGACGGGCGTCCAGGGCGCCCATGCTGTGGCTGATGATGTGCACCTTGTCGACGTTCGGCTCGGCGAGCACCTTTTTCAGTGCTTTGCCCAAGTCTTCCGCGCGTCGTTCGACGGTCTTCGCGAAGCTGACTTCGGGGTGATGGACCGTGAATCCTTCTTCGCGCAGGCGCGTCGCAACGCCCCTGAAGTAGTTGACGCGGTCGGCGAACGGGGGAGTCCACCGGAACTGACGCTTCACCGCTGCGAGCAACCGCGCGGTGAGACGGTCGAACGGGGCGATTCCGCGAAGAAGCACGATTGTCCCGCGGCTCCCTTGCCCGCGATCCGCAGTTGCGGCATCCGTATTGATCGCTCTGCCTCCCGATCGATGGTCTCACGCCGCAACCTGCCCGTGGCCGATGGATATCCGACGCGCGCAAGGCTAGCACAGTCGGCCAAGGCAAACTAGCGTGTAGACGGGAGACACTGTGTAGGCCGATGCCCGGCGTGCGGCGCTGCCGAGGTCGTTTCCTGAACGGCATCCCGGCCGATTGGGACTTCGTGGAATGGTCCCGGGGAGAGCATCGTTCGCGTTGTTGGATGTTGTGGGGGCGTGTACACTCGGCGCCGCGTCCGGCCCGAACCTCACCGCCAAGGGGACACTTATGGACCCGATCAAGGTCGCCATCATCGGCACGGGAGGGATCTCCCGCGCGCACGTCAACGCCTACCAGAAGGCAGGCGGCTTCGAGATCGTCGCCGTGTGCGACAAGTTCCGCGCCGTCGCGCAGCGCGCCGCGGACCAGTGGGGCGTGCCAAAATCGCGCGTGTTCACCAGCTACAACAAGATGCTCGAACTCGACGAAATCGAGGCGGTCAGCGTCTGCACGTACAACCAGGCGCACCGCCGTCCGGCCGTGGCGGCGTTGGAAGCCGGCAAGCACGTGTTCTGCGAGAAACCCATGGCGGCGACGCTCGCCGACGCCACCGCCATGGTCCGCGCCGCGAAGGCCGCCGGGACCGTCTTCCAGATAGGCATCCACAGCACGTTCAGCCCCGATGTGCAGTTCTCTCGCAAGCTCGTCGACGCGGGGATACTCGGGGACATCTACTACTCGGAGACCGCGGCGTGTCGCCGTCGAGGGATTCCCGGACACACGTTCATCTATAAGAAGACCGCCGGCGCCGGCGCCATCGTGGATATCGGCGTGTACAACATGCACAACGCGCTCTACGTGATGGGCTACCCGAAGCCGGTGCGTGTCTCCGCGACGCTGGCGGATCACCTCGCGCGGCAAGACCCGAAATGGGACGAGATGGACGTCGAGGAGTTCGGCTCGGCGTGGGTGCGCTTCGAGAACGGCGGCGTGATGGTGTTCAAGATTTCGTGGGCCGTGCACGCGGATTCGCTGGGGCCGACGTACTTCCTCGGCAAGAAGGCGGGCGTGCAGTTCGGCGGGCCGACGATGTTCGCGGATAGCGTGTCCGACGACCTGAAGGCGCTCGCGAAGTCCGAAGGACTCACGCTGGATCCGAATCCGCCGGAAGGCATGACGACCATACGCGTCTCCGGCCACGAGCCGGTGGACGTGTGGGAGCAGCAGATGATCGCGTTCCGCGAGGCGGTCAGGTCCGGTGGGCAGTCGGTCATCCCTGCGGAAGGCGTGCTGCTCACGAACGTCATCATGGACGGCATCTTCCGGTCGCACGAGGCGGGAAAGGAAGTCGCGGCGCGGAACCCGGAGCTGTAGAACGTCGGCGCTCCAGCACGTTACGCGGCGAGCCATGTCACCGACACGGCTCGCCGCACTCCATCTGCCTCGTGGCCACGCGCGCCGCGGATCACCTCAAGCGGTCTCGTCGAGGAGCGACTTGGTGAGCATGTAGCCTGTGCCGATGATGCGGAACCCCTCGCTCGCGTAGAGCATCATCGCCGACAGGTTGTCCGTCCTCACTCTCAGATCGGCGTGTCGGTGCCCTATCTGACGCCCTTCCCAGAGCGCACGGCGAAGCAGATACCGACCGAACCCACGCCCCCGCTCATCTTCCGTGATGTCGAGCGCTTCCACGAGTAGGCGCGCTTGGGCATCCGCGGCTCTCAGGTAGTGGCCGTGTGCGCGGCATTCGCACGCGCCGATCTCGTCATCACCACGCGCCATGCGCACGAAGAAACCCGGCAGTGTCCCACGTCCCGGGGTGTGCTCGACGGCGACTGTCAGGCCCGCGTCGGGCGCCGATGGCTTGGGCGCCGCCGTGATGTCGGGCGCGGCCATGATGTGTTCGGCGAGCCGCACCGAGTATCGGTTCAGACCGAAGAGCGCGAGGACGTGTGGATGGAATGTGGAAACGCCTTCCCGTCCCGTGTGGATGAAGCGGACTGGAGCGAACCATGGCGATGCGCATACGTCGCGTACACCGCGCTCCACGAAGTACGTCTCCGCCGCGGCGAGCAACGTCTGGCCGACGGCTCGGTCGCGCCCATCATATGCGAACACGCGGATGAGACCTTGACGGGTCACGGGGTTCTCCCACGTCTTCGTTTCGATGGCCACATGGGCGAAGCCGAGAATCCGGCCGTCACGGGCCACCTGGATCAGCCGGAGAGACGCCACTCCCAGATGGGACACGGGTCGGTCGTGGCCGGTGAATTGAGTCAGGCCGGCGACGAATTCGTCGTCCTGGATAGGCAGACAGGACGGCGGCGCGTCCTTCGCGAATTGCGCATTGTAGATCGGGACGAGATGGCGGGCGTCGGACGGTTCACACTCGGTAACGGACAGCGATCGGTCGACTGGTCTTTGGCGCATGTGGGCCTTCCACGGCGGTCGATACGGCAGATCGAGTGACTTCGATGTCCATGGGGTCCTCCTTCGGTGAGATGTCTGGTCGGCGGTCAGCTTCGGCCGTCGGTATTACGGCGGTCTGGATGCAGTGCGGCCCGCAGGAGCGGCGTCGGCTCATCGCCATTGCGCCGCGCGTGGGAACCACGACGAGCGTCACGTCGTATACCGGAGATGGAACGGCGGGCGCGGCTAGGCGCGTATTGAGGCGCCGATGATCTTCCCGGGTCATGACCGCGCGGGGGTGCTTGTGGACTTCGCCCGGTTGGTGCGCGGAGATGCGCCGTTCCCAACCGACGGGCGGAACGAGCTCCCCAACCTGGCGGTCATCTTCGCAGCGATCCAGTCGGCGGCGGAAAACCGCATTGCAGCCATCGACGAGATCATTGAGGCATGACGTCGCATCCCTGTTGACAGCGATGTGCTGCCCGCAGACATGTGTGCACAGGAAAGAGACAGCCAGATGCACAAGACGGTGAAGCTTGGGATCGTCGGAGTAAGGATGTTGGGTCAGTGGCACGTCGAGTGCGTGGCCAATCTCGATGGCGTCGAGGTGGCTGCGGTTGCCGACAACGCTGAGACGTTCGACGTGGTGGGCAAAGGCGAGATGTCCCTGGCCGACTACGCAGACAGCATCGGCGCTGCTGCATACACCGACGGCGCGGACATGATCGAAAACGCCGACATAGACGCGGTAAGCCTGTGTGTCTCGCCGAAATGGCGTGAGCCGCTGATGGTCGCGGCTGCTAGGCGGCAGCTTCCGGTCAACATGGAAAAGCCCATGGCTTGCGACACGGCCCAGGGCGAGAAGCTGGCGAAGATCGCCGCCGATGCCGGCATCATGCTGATGATGGAGTATCCCCTGCGCTATTTCCCTGCGATGGAGAAGCTCAGGTCGCTGCTGGGCGACGGCCTACTGGGTAAGCCGTTGAGCGTGACGGGCGAGTTGCAGGCCTGCTTTATGTACCCCAAGGATCACTGGGCGTGGGATCCGAAGAACGGCAACGGCTTCCTCAACGAGTCCATCACGCATCTGTACGACACCCTGTGTTTCATCTGCGGCAAGCCTGTGAACGTCTATGCGAAGGGCGGCGCCTACAAGGGCGGCTCGAACATGGCGGATGCCGCTTTGGCCTTGATCGAGTTTGAGAACGGCAGCTATGCAGCCGCCAACGGCGGCGCGATAGGGACGACGTCGTTCAGGACGCCCATGTACGTGCACGTCTTCGCCGAGAATGGCGAGGCTCGCGTCACCGGGCCCGACTGGATGTACGACAGGATCGAATGGGCCACGACTGACGACAGGGAGATGAACGTCGAGGAATTCGGCCTCCCGCATCGCCGGCAGATAATGATCTACAACCTGGAGCACTTCGCCGCGTGCGTACGCGATGGTCTGGCTCCGTCGTGTGATGCGGAGGATGGCCTCAACTGCATGCGCATCGTGGATGGTCTGCGCGAATCCATGGCAACTGGGAACGTCGTTGAGCTGACATAGAGGGAGGCGCCCACGATGAAAGCTGGACCTGTGGCGTTTCTGCCAAACAGCATGGAACTCGCGTCGCAACTCGAGTGAGTGAAGGGCTTGCCCTCATTCAGCGTAGGCGACATTGCCGAGAAGGGCGGGGCGGCTGGTCTGGCCCTAACTAGGCACTACCCTGGAACTGTCTTGTTCGCCCGCCTCCGTCGCCTTGCGTGCCAGTCTGCGGCGTGCCGGTTCCGTGCCCGCGATTCTCCCAAGGCGGGCCTCATCCGGCCGTTACGGATCCGGTAACGATCACAGCAGGGACGTGCTCGGGCCTTGCATACCGGTCGAACGTCATCATGGACGGCATCTTCCGGTCGCACGAGGCGGGGAAGGAAGTGGCGGCGAGGAACCCCGAGCTGTAGGCATGCTCATCCGGCTGATGTTGGCGGCGAGTCGAAACCCCTGTCCGCCTTGGCGCTCCAGCGTTCGGATCAGGCGCCCCAGCGAATTGGATGCTGCTGCTCACCCTCCCGTGCATATACTGCTGACGCTTCGTCGCCGAGATATGGTCAAGAGTTGTGTATGGAGTTCAGGCGGCTTCCTTGGTCGGCGCGACATCCTCGGTGGTCCTGACGCCGTCCTTG
>NYZG01000334.1 GCA_002687025.1 Candidatus Poribacteria bacterium | reverse complement strand
GTCGTTCGCGTCGAGGGCGTGCATCGAGATGAAGACGGCGAGGATCAGGCGGTGTCCGCATCGTACAGCGAACACTTCGCGTGCGTCCCGTGCGGTCTCAGCTTCAAGCCGGTGACGCCCCAGAACTTCTCGTTCAACAGCTCCCTCGGCATGTGCCCGCGATGCGAGGGCATCGGCCGCGTCACCGGCGCCGACGAGAAGCTGGTCGTCCCGAATCCCAAACGTTCGATCCGCACCGGCGCGGTCGTCGTGTGGGGGTCCGTCACGGCGAAGCACCCGCTGGCGAAGTTCCTCGCGGGACTCGGCCGGGAGCACGGATTCTCGCTGTCCACGCCGTTCGAGAAGATATCGGAAGAGGCGAAGGACATCATCCTCTACGGCTCCCGCAAGCGCTTCGACTTCGGCGACGGGCGCGTGCGCTTCCGAGGCGCCGTCGGGACGGCCGACTGGCTGCATGTCCGCGGCGCGTTCTCCCGCGAGGTGCGTCCGTTCCTGCGGCAGGTGGACTGCCCGGCGTGCCACGGCACTCGGCTCATGCCGTTGGCCCTGAATGTGCGCATTGGCGATCGCAACATCATCGACGTGACCCGCATGACGATCCAGGACGCCCACACGTTCTTCCGCTCCGTCCGGCTCGAGGGACAGCGCGCGGAGATCGCGCGGGAGCTGCTGCTGGAGATCGGGAACCGTCTGGCGTTCCTACTCGACGTGGGCCTCGAGTACCTGACGATGTCTCGCCCAGCGCCGTCGCTATCGGGCGGCGAAGCGCAACGCATCCGCCTGGCGTCGCAACTGGGGTCCGGCTTGACGGGCGTGCTGTACGTCCTCGATGAGCCCACGATCGGCCTGCACCCGAGGGACAACGACCGCCTCCTCAAGGCGTTGGGCAGGCTGCGAGACTTGGGCAACACTGTCATCGTCGTCGAGCACGACGAGGCGACCATTCGCATGGCGGATCACGTCATAGACTTCGGCCCACGCGCGGGGCGTCACGGTGGCGAGATCGTCGCCGAGGGCACGGCCGATAAACTCGTCGAGACCGACGACTCGCTGACCGGCCGATTCCTCGCCGGCGCCGAGGCGATCCCAAGGCCGCCCAAGCGGCGCAAAGGCAAGGGAACCGCGCTGCGACTGTCGGGAGCGACGCTCAACAACCTGAAGGAAGTCGAGCTCGCCATCCCGCTGGGGACGTTCACGGCCGTCACGGGCGTGTCGGGATCAGGCAAGTCGTCCCTCATCGAGGAGACGCTATACCCGATCCTCGCGCGCAAGCTCAATGCGGCGCAAACGCCGCAGGCAGGGCCACACACCGAAATCGACGGGCTCCAGTTCCTCGACAAGGTCATCAACATCGACCAGAAGCCCATCGGCGAAATGCCTCGCTCGAACCCGGCGACGTACACGGACGTCTTCACCGACATCCGCAAGCTGTTCGCCGAACTGCCCGAGGCGAAGGCGCGCGGCTTCGATTCCCGGCGTTTCAGCGCGAATCTGAAGTCCGGCCAGTGCGAGACGTGCTACGGTCACGGCTTCACGCGCATAGAGATGCAGTTCCTGCCCGACGTCTGGATCGAGTGCGAGACGTGCGGCGGCACGGGCTACAACCGGGAGACGCTCGACATCCGGTACGCGGGCAAGAACGTCGCCGATGTCCTGCATATGACCGTCGCCGAGGCGCTCGACCACTTCACCAACGTCCCGCGCATTCGACGCAAGCTGGAGACGCTCCGGGACGTCGGCTTGGGCTATATCCACCTGGGGCAGTCGGCGACGACGCTCAGCGGCGGCGAGGCGCAACGCGTCAAGCTCGCCAAGGAGCTCGCGCGACGGTCCACGAGCGGCACCATCTATCTCATGGACGAGCCGACCACCGGCCTCCACTTCGACGACATCCGCAAGCTGCTCGACGTGATTCATCGCCTGGCGGACCAGGGCAGCACGGTCGTCGTGATCGAGCACAACCTGTCGGTAGTGGCTTCCGCCGACCACGTGATCGACCTCGGCCCAGACGGCGGCGAAGCGGGCGGGCATGTCGTCGCGGAGGGCACGCCCGAACACGTCGCGACGGTGGACGCGTCGCACACGGGCCGGTTCCTCCGGCCGATGCTGGGCGTCTAAGCCGTCGTCGCCATCCGGGCGTGAAGAGAGTTGCGGTGGTACATCGCGTATGTGACGCCGAGACGGTCGCATTCACTCGCGACCTGACGGCCGCCGTTGGGGAGGCGTTCCCCCTCCTCGGCTTTTCGGACGTGCGTGCGGCCGCGTTTCTCGCCGAGTACGACCCGGTTCCCGACTACATCACGCCCTACCGGATAGAGACGCCGTATGGCGACGCCTTCGCCGCGACGCACGGCGCCAACCTGCACTTCGTGATTCCATCGGACTGGGACGCGCGATACGCGATCCTGCGGCAGGCGATCCCCGCCATCGCACGCGTGCACATGCCGCGCTTCGGGTCCGTGAAGATCGAGATAGACGAACGGTTCCCCTCGCACAACGCCTACTACGCGGCGATGCTGCCGGAGCTCGGCTTCCGCCTGACGCCGGTCGCGCACTTCACCGCGCCGTTGGATCTCCCGGAACGGCTGAGCGCCGCCAAGCTGCCGACGGGTCTGACGGAAGCGCGCTACAGCGATGATCGGTACGAGGAATTCGTCGCCGCCTTTCCGCGGATAGGCGTGTTCGTGGAGGAGTTCGGCGGCGTGTCGGAAGCCCGGGAGGTCGAGCACCGAGAGCGCGAGCAACGGAAGCGACGCGATGGCTACCACGCCTACCTGTGGGAAATGGGCCCAGACGTGCGGCACAACGCATGGTTGGGGGTTGCGGACGAGACGGGCATCGTCGGGTTCTGCTTTGGGGCCGTTTCGGACGCGTGGCTGCAGATCGGCGAGATCGCCGTTGCCGAATCGTGGCGGGGACGCGGCGTCGGTCGGTACCTGATGAAGCGATGCGCGGAGGAACTGAGGCGCCATGCCGGGCGCGAGGACGTTCGATTCCTCGTCAGCACCGGTCGTGGCAACGTCGGCGCCAACCGGTTCTACCGCATCCTCGGCTTCGATCTGACCTACCCGCAGACGTGGGCGATCGCCACGCCGTAGACGCCATCGACAGGGCGACCGTCGGATCCTGCTGGGCACCGACCTTGGCGCGATTGCCGCGGCGTATGGCAACATCTCGCATGCGGCGCGGGCCATCGGCGCTTGGCGCGCGCCACGGTGACGCTTGCCGTAGGACGAGGCGCGCCGCCGGGACCGGGGGAAATCGCATGAACGCGACGCTTCGCGCATCCGCGCATGGACCTCAGAGACGCCGCATGTCGGGGTCCACCTCGGCCACGACCGCCTGCGCGATCGTATGCGCGGCGAGTTGCTGTTTCGCCCTGGTCGTGTGCGTCCATGCGGACCCGAAGATGGCTTACCAGGAAAGCGGCGAGGGGTTCCGAGTAGGGGTGAAGATCCGCATCCTGGACCGCGCCGACGGCTCCGTAACGCAATTCATGGACGACTGGCTACGTGAGGGGTCTCCCTCGTGGGGGCCGGGTGGGGATAGACTCGTCGCCCACGCCAGTCGTGACAACAACAACGACATCTTCCGCGCGCGTGTGGGCGGTGAGCGAACATGGCTGACGGAGCATCCGTCGTACGACTGGGCTCCGGCGTGGGCTCCGGCGTGGTCCCCGGACGGCCTTCGCATCGCGTTCGCCTCCGGGCGAGACGGCAGTTCTCAGATATACGTCATGGACGTGCACGGCGACAACTTGAGGCGGGTCACCGACGGGCCGTTTCACGCCGACCTGCCGTCATGGTCGCCCGACGGCGACAGGCTGGCCTACGGCACGAGCGACCTGTGGAACTTCCGGGCCCTGCGCGTCCTGGAGATGGCGACGGGCGTGAGCCGTCCGTTGACCGACGAGAAGGGGGATCGGTTGCAGCCGGCGTGGTCATGGGACGGCGAGCTCATCGCGTACAGCACGCAGGACCGGACGCTGGACGAGTGGCACGTCGAGGTCACGACCGTGGACCGTAAGGAGAATTGGCGCCTGACGGCAGACGCAGGCCCGGCGAACAGCGGCCCAGCGTGGACCCCGGACGGCGGCGTCTCGTTCGTGTCGCGTCGTGGCGACCGGTTCGATGTCGCGACAACGGGGCCGCGCGGCGGAGAGATCACCATTGTCGCCAGCAGCACGACCGTCCCGGCGTGGTTGGCGTGGTACAACGCTCGGTACTTCGCCGCGGAGACGTCGTCCGTGCTTCGGCCTGAGGTATGGGCAGGGCTGAGAGGGGTGGCGTTTGCGGAAGCGGCGGCTGGGCGTTAGGGCGCCCTACCCTCCCAGCAGCGCGTACGGATTCAGCCAGTGGCTGAGCTTTACCATGAACACGTTGTCGGCCGGTGAGTCGAACAGAGCGTCGAGGTCGCTCCCGAAGTCGAACTCGCCCGTCGGAGACGAATGCTGACGGCCCTGCGACCACACCGCAAAGAGCGTGGAACCCGGCCGATACTCCCACCGCAGCACCATGTTCGACCGGAACTGCCTGAAGTTGAAGTCCGGGTCGGCGATGAACTCGGCCGTTCCATCGCCGTCGACATCGGCCTCGTAGCCATCGTCGACGACCCGGGCTTCCAGGTCGTCGAAGCGGTCGGGGTAAGCCTCGGCCAGGCGATTGGCGACCTGCTTGAACTCGCCGTAGCTACCGGCCGATACGAACGGCTGGGCATATAGCTGCAGCGACAGCTCGGGCGTGAACGACAGGTCGAAGCGGCCCGTGACGCCGACCGTCTGACGGGCGATGCGGCCAAAGACGTAGCGGCCGGCGATGGCCTCGCTCAGGTTGACCCACTGCGTGTCGCTCTCGCTCTTGCTGTACGACGCGCCAACATTCGCCCGCGCGCGGCCCGCAGGACGCCAGCTGAGGTCGGGCCGCAAGCTGAGGGACCAGGAGTCGGTCGCGGTCTGCCGGCGCGCGTTGGCATTGACGGTGGATTGGACTTTCTTGCGGTCGTCGCTGGAGATGCGCGCGAAACCGTCGACGCTACCGTCGGTGCGAACCGCGGGCCCACCCCGAAGCATGCCCGTGCTGAACCCGCCGAGCCCGTAGCTCGCGCCGGCTGAAGCGCTCCAGTAGTTGAGGAACTGCACGCTGCCGCTCAGGCGCGTCCCGAGGCTGGTGCGCAACCCCTGATAAGTGCGCCATGTCCAGTTGTGCCACCGCACGTCCCAGCGGCGAAGGCGCTCGCCCGGGAGGGCGTGTTCGTAGCCAACGCCGCCCCACGCTACCAGGAAGTCCGCGCGGCTCATGAAGCCTATGTCGTTGGTCTCGAATTCGGCCGTTCGTGTGCGGAACCCGGCCCAGTATCGCGAGAACCCGCCACCGACCTTGCTGAAGTTCGCGGATGCGCTCAGGCCATCGAGCGACGTGCGTGTGGGGTCGTACGTGAGGTGATCAGCGTCCGGCCGGTCCATGTATCGACTGGGGGCTCGCTGTGTCCGGGCGATGGCGTCCTCGGAGCCGCCCACGCGAGACCCCAGGACGTACCCGCTCACGCTGTAGTCCTCGCCCCCGAAGCGGTGACGGAAATCGAAGCCGCCGGTGGTCGCATTGGAGTGCGCATCGAGCTCCGCGGCCTGGTCTCTGGGCCGTAGGACGCCCGTGGCGACTACGCCGACCGCGCTCTGACCCTTGCGGAAGTCCTTCTGCGCCCGTGCCAGACCGTATTGCGTCGACGGCTCTACCATCTCCTCCGCATCGGCGCCTTCGCCCGTGATGACATGCGCCGTTTCCCTGGCCGTAGACGCGTGGAGCAGGCCGATCGTCCAGCCCGACCGCGTCTTGCCGGAGAGCTTCTCCGCGACCTGGATCGTCGTGACCTCGGGAGCGTCCACATAGCCGCCCTGTGGGTCGGCGCCCCGACGCGGCGCGCGGCCGATGCGGCGTGAATGGAAGAGCTGGTCCTCGTCGCCGATACCGAACTCGAAGATGTTGGCGCTCTCCAGAAAGAACGGCCGCCGCTCTGGGAAGAAGCTCTCGAATTCGCTGAGGTTGACGCGTGCCGGGTCGGCGTCGACCTGGCCGAAATCGGGGTTCACCGTCGCATCCAACGTGAAGTTGCCCGTGAGACCGTACTTCACGTCCATACCGCCGGTGACCCAGGTGTCGTTCTCGTCGTAGAACGGGTTGTCCGCGTCGCCTCTCACGCGCGCGAGTCGGCCCAGCGAATAGGGCGCGATTTCCATCCGCTCGGTCGACTCGACGCCGTTCAGTCCCTGGAGGCGCCCGAACTTCGAGACCACGCCGCTGTCCTCGAAGGACCGGGGCGCCCAGTACGACGTCTCGCTCTTGCGCGCGATCTCGCGAGTGAGTTGCAGCCCCCACACCTGGCTCTCGGCGGCCGCGAAGCGGAGCTGCGAGTAAGGGATGCGGAACTCCGCCGCCCACCCCTGTTCGTCGACCGATGTCGCGACATCCCAGACGGCGTCCCAATCCGGGTCCGTCCTGGTGTCGTCGTAGTGGTATATGTCCCGCTTCACGCCTAGCGGGTTCACGCCGAACTGGTACGCCGTGCGCCTGTCGTTGTACGAATCCACCGCGACGTACACCCAATCCGAGAACGAATCCCGGTCGCGTCGGGTGAGCTGGGCCTCGATCGCTTCGGCATCCGAGTCGAACGCGCGGAACCCCACGTGTAAGGCGTCACGGCCGTAGAGCACTCGTACCTCTGACCGTTCGGTTGCTGCGGCGCCCTCGTCCGGTTGGATCTGCACGAAGTCGGCCGCCACCTCGGCGTGCTGCCAGGCTTCCTCGTCGAGGCGCCCGTCGAGCTGCACCGGAGCGCCGTGCAGGCTGGCGGCGGCCAGAGCTGGCGCTAGGAGCGCGACCGGCGCGTCTGCGACCACCGTCTCCGGCGTCCCCGCGCCGAGGACGACCTGCCCACTGCCCGTCTGGTTCGCGGCCGGCAGCGCCGCGCAGCCGACAACCCCGACCAGCAATGCCACCAACACGGGCCCACGCTCTGTCATTTCGCGCTTCCGATGTATGGGAAAGGACCGACCGCCCCGCTCGACTGGCGGCCAAACTAGGCGATCAGGCGCCACGGCGCAACAACGCCGCGCCCTGGGGCCAACACGTCCGGGCGTGGGTCGACACACGCCATCCGGGCACGAGGACGGGGCGAGAAGAACTCGCCCCGCGGTCTCAAGACGCTCGCCCCTCGGCCTATCCGCCGAGGAGGTGTTCCAGTATTCCCGCCGTCCCCGCGTACTTCGCGATGAAGCCCGCGAACACGATCGAAACCATCGCCATCAGCTTGATGAGGATGTTCAGCGAGGGGCCGGACGTGTCCTTGAACGGATCGCCGACGGTGTCGCCGACGACGGCGGCCTTGTGGGCCTCGGAGCCCTTCCCGCCGTGGTGCCCCTCTTCGATGTACTTCTTCGCGTTGTCCCACGCCCCGCCCGCGTTCGCCATCATGACGGCCAGGACAAAGCCCGCCGCCAATCCCCCGGCCAGCAGGCCGAGGACGCCGGGAACGCTGAACAGAATGCCCACGACGATCGGCGCCGCGATCGCCAGCAGCGACGGCACGACCATCTCACGCTGCGCGCCGACGGTGGAGATCTCGACACAGCGCGCGTAGTCCGGCTTCGTCTCGCCTTCCATGATGCCCGGGATCTCGCGGATCTGCCGGCGCACCTCGTCGACCATCGCGCCCGCCGCGCGGCCGACGGCCTTCATGGTCAGCGCGCAGAAGAAGAACGCCATCACCGAACCCAGGAACAGCCCGACGAGGACGTTCGGGTTCATGAGCGTGACGTCGTAGTACGCCATGAAGTCGTCGATGCTCGCCTCGCCGATGGGCACTTGCACCATCTCGCCGGTGAACGTCTCGATGTCGAGAACGGTCATGTGCGCGAGGTGCATGAGCCCGAACCGAATCTCCTCGATATAGGCCGCGAGGAGAGCCATGGCGGTCAACGCCGCCGACCCGATCGCGAAGCCCTTGCCGGTCGCCGCCGTGGTGTTCCCGAGGGAGTCCAACTGGTCCGTGCGCTGCCGCACTTCTGGCGGCAGGCCCGCCATCTCGGCGTTGCCGCCCGCGTTGTCCGCGATGGGCCCGTAGGCGTCCGTAGCCAGCGTCAGACCCAGGGTGGAGAGCATCCCCACGGCCGCAATCCCGATCCCGTACAGACCCAAGAGCGGGCTCTGGCCGCCACCGGGCAGGTAGTAGCTGAGGATGATGGCGATGACGATCGTGACCACGGGGATTCCCGTGGACATCATCCCCACGGCGATGCCATCGATGATGGTCGTCCCTGCGCCGGTCAGCGCCTGCGCGGAGAGCTTCTGCGTAGGCTTGTATTCGTGGGACGTGTAATACTCGGTCGCCTTGCCGATGATGATTCCGGCCACGAGGCCGACAACGATGGCGCCCCACACGTTCCACATGTCGGGCAGTCCCAACAGATGCAGCACGCCGATGGCCGCGACGGCAATGGCAAGGGAGCTGAGGTTGATGCTGCGCGACAGCGCGTTGAGGAGGTTGCGCATGCTTGCGTTCTCAGCGGCGCGCACGATGTAGACGCCGAGAATCGAGATAAAGATGCCGATACCGGCCAGCACCATTGGCGCGGCGAGGTATTTCAGCTGCATCTGCATCTCGGTCAGACCGCCCAGGAAGGCGGGGTTCGTCCGAGCCTGCACGGACACCGCCGCGACGCCGAGAGCGGCCGTCGCCAAGATCGAGCCGGCGTACGACTCGTAAAGGTCCGCGCCCATACCCGCGACATCACCGACGTTGTCGCCCACGTTGTCGGCGATGGTGGCGGCGTTGCGTGGGTCGTCCTCGGGCAGCCCGGCCTCCACCTTGCCGACGATGTCCGCGCCGACATCCGCCGCCTTGGTGTAGATGCCACCACCCACGCGCGCGAAGAGCGCCTGCGTGGAAGCCCCCATGCCGAAGCTGAGCATGATGACCGTGATCTGGGGCAGGGGGTTGCCGCTAAAGAAGCTCGCCGGGAAGAGGTAGTAGAGCGCCAGGAACCATCCGGTGATGTCCAGCAGCGCGAATCCGACGACGACGAGACCCATCACGGCGCCCGCGCGGAACGCCACCTGGAGGCCGCCGTTCAGGCTCGTCCGCGCGGCGTGCGTGGTTCTCGCGGACGCCTGCGTGGCGGTTTTCATCCCGAAGAACCCACACAGACCTGAGAACAGCCCGCCAGTGAGGAATGCGAACGGCACGACCGTGTTCTGCGCCTTGAGGCCGAAGGCCATCACTAGGAAGACCACGAACAGCACCGCGAAAATCACCGCGACGACCTTGTACTGACGCTTCAGGTACGCCATCGCGCCTTCTCGCACGGCCTGAGCGATCTCGATCATCTCCGGCGTGCCCTCGTCCTTGGACACGACCGAGCGGAAGAAGATGTACGCGAAGAGCAGAGCGACCACCGAACCGATCGGTGCTATCCACCAGATCATCGGCAACGGAGGGCGATCTTCGACAACAGCCTCGGCGGCGTACGCGATGACGGTCGCCCACGAATTCAGCAGCAGGACGACGGCCGCGATAGCGAGTTCGACGCGGAGCAGCTTC
>NYZG01000333.1 GCA_002687025.1 Candidatus Poribacteria bacterium | reverse complement strand
TCTTGCTCATCCATCTGCCCGGCCATATACTCGCAGTGAAGTAAGCAGGCGGCTACAGCGGAAGGCGAACCGATGAAGAGATCGACGATTGCATGTGTCCTGTTGGCGTTTGCGGCGTTCTGGGTGGCGTCTTCGGCGTCCAGCAACGAGGTGCGGGACAGCGACGCTGCCATTGACGGCGGCGAATTCGGCTTGCTGTATAGGTGCGGATTCGGGCCAAGGAACACGGTCGTGCTAGACGGCGATCTGAACGACCTCGCTTGGGGCGCGGCGCCGTGGCACTTCGTCGACCACAAGACCGGCACGGGCCCGGCTCCCAACGACGAGAACGCGTCCCTCCAGTTCGCAGCCGTTGCCGACAACGAATGGCTGTACGTGGCCATCGACGTGACCGATGACGAAATCCAGAACGCCGAGGATTCGGCCGGAGACGTGTGGAAGGACGACTCCGTCGAGATCTACATCGACGCCGACGACGGCGGCACGCAGACATATGACGCCGAGGAAGGCAAATGGGACACGCAGATATCCATCGGCGCCGAGAACTTCGACGGCGACCCGGAGGCGCCGATCCTGGGCGGGTCGGGGCAAGGACCCGACACCGGTACCCACGCGGCGGTCGTTGAAACCGCGACCGGATACATCGTCGAAGCCGCGGTACCGCTCGATTCTCCTGGCAAGTGGGACTTCGCGCTGGAGGATGGGCTGGTAATCGGATTCAACATCCACATGAACGACGACGACGACGGCGGCGAGCGGGACAACAAGCTTATATGGAGCGCCAACGACGTCGACGACCAGTCCTGGCAGAATCCATCGCGCTTCGCGGACCTGGAGTTCGTCAGCTCACTCCTGGCGGTCGACCCCGCGGGCAAGGCAGCGACGACATGGGGCGCGCTCAGGCGGTAGCAGACGGAAGGCCCGTGGAGCCAGTCATGAAAGTAGCATCGACCGCGTGCTGCATTGGGGTCCTTATCGCCGCCGCCGCGCAGGCGGGCGTCTTCGTCGACGACTTCGAGGACGGGATCGCCAACGGATGGCGTCCCGTCCGCGGCGAATGGGCAATGCGCGACGGCGCGTACGTACTGGAAGAGGCGGACGGCCTGGCCGAGCTCCAGATGGCCGTCCTCGACAGCCCTTGGGCGATCACGGACGCCGTGATCTCCTTCACCGTCAGCTTCGAGGGCGACGCGATAGGCACGGAGCGCGCCCTGGTTCTGTTCCGTCTTGAGGACGACGACAACGGGTATGCGTTCCGGCTGCGCGGCGATGAGAAGGGCATGGACATCGGGCTCATCGAGGCGCAGGCGTATTCGAACATACGCGGCGATCCAAAGGACGCGATCGACATCGGCGAGCCCAGCCATATCGTCATCGAGGTGGACGCGAACATCTTCTTCGTGACCTACAACGACGCTGGCTTCCTGCGCGTCGGCGACCTTGACGAGAAGTACGCTGCCGGCCGAATCGGCATCGGCGCCCTGAACGTCGACACGCCAATACACTTCGACGACATCCGCGTCGAGGGAGACAGCGTGACGCAGTTCGCGCCGGACCTGCTGCGGGTCGACGCTCAGGAGCGGCTTGCCCTCACCTGGGCCACGCTCAAGGCCCAGCGCTGACCTCGACGGTAACCGGCCGCGCCGGAGACGCCGTATAACCGGTGAGGAGCCGCCGATCCCGTCGGCGGCCGTACGCGCCGTTAGGAGTCATCGGTGGATTCATCCGCAACTCGGGCACTGCTCATCGCCCTCGCCATGGCTGTCGTTGGCGGCGGCCTGTTGGCGTTGCTGCGCCATCTGCGGGTGCCCGCTCGGTTCTTCGTTTGGACGTTGGGCGCGCACGTCGTGTTCGTGGCGCTTCTTGGCTTCACCGTGGCGCCGAAAGCGATCAGCCGCGCTCTCCGCGACGATGAGACGGTACACGTAGTCATGCTGCCGCCGATCCGGGAGCGCCCCGAGGAGGCCGCCGCCATCGCCGAGGAGGCGTGGGTCCGGCCGGAACCGATGCGGGTCGTCCCGCCGCGCGAACTCCCCCGCGACCAGGAGGGCGCGTCCGTGGCTTCGCGGATGCTGTCCGATCCCTCCGCGCAGAACGCCGACGAGCGGTTACGCCGCATCGCCCCGAACATGAGTAGCAGTGCCCCGGGCGCGCCGGGAATGACGAGACGGGCAGACGAGGGCGTCCTGATTGGGGAAGCGACCGACGCGCCGCACCCCGCGCCTCTGCCAGCGGGCGACCAGGGCACGGCCATCGGGCCGCGCACCGACGTGGGCGATCGCGTGGGGTCGAGTCCCGTGCTTCGACCGGGAGCAGACCGTGTCCGAGCGCCGGGCGTCTCCACAAGCGCGCGGCAGGCGCTGTCGTTGCCCGGCGGCTACCAGCTGACGGGTGAGGTAAAGGGACGCGGCCTGAAGTACCTGCCCGCAGCTCCGGTGTCGAAAGGCAAGGACGGCGGCACGGTGACGATTTCCTTCACCGTCGCTCCAAGCGGCCGCGTGCAGTCGACGCTCATCAAGAAGAAGGCCGGGAGCCCACTCCTGGAACGGCTTGCCAAGGCATACGCCTCGAAGATCCAGTTCGCGCCCCTCGCCCCAGGCGTCACCCAGACGACACAGCGTGGCGAGATCACGGTTGTTTTCCGCAAGGAATGACGGTAGATTACCCCGGCTTCAGCAACGGCGGGCGACGCCTGCGATGGCGCGGCGTCAGCCCGGACCCCCGCTGCCTACGACTTTGGATTTATTGGGGAGAGTGTGATGGACCACCGCACACAGCTAGCGTGGAAGCGTGTGACATCTGTCGTGACGGGGGCGCTCTTCTTGACCCCCATTCTCGTGACCGTGCTCGTCTCCGGGTGTGCGGGCATGGCCAACACGCTCAAGGGTGGCGCCGCCGTGGCGTTCTCGAACGCGCAGCGTACTGAGGAGAAGGGGCGCGGGGCCGACACGCTGGATGCGAAAAGGGCGCTGCTCCAGAAGGCCATCGACGGCTACGACAGCGTCGTCGCGCAGGAGCCCATCGGCGAGTTCGCCAACCGCGCGCGGTACAATGCCGCAGTCATCAGCACGGAGCTCGTCGTTCCGGGCGGAGCGAACTACGAGAAGGCATTGACGCTTCTCCAGGAGGTCGTGGACACCGAACCGGGCGGCTACCTGGCAGGTCAGGCTCGAACGCTGATGTCCGGGATTCGGCAGAACCGACAGACGATCGAGGACTCGCGGCGCGTGTTCGACAACACGCCCGAGAACGCCAACGAAGACCGTCGGTTCGCGGCGATCGAGTCGCTGGCCGCGGTGGCGCGTTCCTACGAATCGCTTCGAGATTACGACCCCGCCATCAAGACGCTCAGGAGCATCCGCGAGCTAGCCGATGGCTGGACCGTCGAAGAGGGCGACCGCTTCTACAAGCGGGCAGCCCAGGCGCAGTTCCAGATAGGCAACGTCTACTTCTACAGCTACTACAACTACATCGACGGCTGGGCCGAATACGTGGCGGTAACCAAGGACTACCCCAAGGCGTTCGAGTCGGGCCAGGCCGAGTCCCTGCTCAAGCGCGCGAAGCGCTCCCTCGACACGATCGCCGAAGACCAGGGATACATTCAGAGCAAGCTCAACCAGAAGGCCCTCGACTACATGAACGTGGGGCGTCACGTGAACCCGAACGAGCTGTTCAGCGTGTTCTCCGAGCAGGTCGCCCAGGCGTACCTCAACATCGCCCAGACGTGGGAGAAGGACCCGCTCCGCAACTACGGCGCGGCGATCGACAACTATCGCCAACTCGTAGACCTGCTGTGGTCTGAGATGTTCGTGGCCGCCGACGGCATGTTCCACATTGGCAGGCTGTACCAGGACGGTGGTCGGTACGTGCTTGCCATTGAGGCGTACGACGAGCTGTTCAAGCGCTTCCCACAGGCGTTCAGGCGAAACGACGCCGTCTACAACAAGGCCGTGTGCCTCGAGACCATCCGTGAGTTCGAGGATGCCTACGAGGAGTACAGGGCGGCGGCCGGGTTCGGCGAGGAGCAGAGCTTCTTCCGGGCTGCTGAGCAGAAGGTGCGGCAGTTCGAGACGGACGAGGATGGCGACGGCTTCCTGTTCTATGAGGAGCAGCAGGCCGGCACGTCCGACAAGGACCCCGCCTCGAATCCTGATTCTGCCAAGGCCGCGGCCGCCGTAGCGGAATAGACCCACTCACGGCGAGACGATCGCCGGTGGGTGCGACAGCCTATCGAGATGAGCGGGACGCTTCCAACAGCGTCCCGCTTTCGCGTGTTAGGGAGGGTGTGGATGCGCGCGCTGAAGCTGCCGGCGCTGGACGGCCCCGTCCAGATCGTTGCATGCGACATGGACGGAACGCTGCTGAATCAGAGATTCGTGCTGTCGGACGCGTCGCGCGCGCGGCTGCCGGAACTGGCGGAGCGAGGCGTGCGCCTCGTCCTGGCATCCGGGAGGATGGTGAGCGGCCAGCGGCCCTTCCACAAGCAGTTGGCACTCACGACCCCGATCATCGCGTACAACGGCGCGCTTGTATGGGATGTCGCGAACGAACGAGCGGTCGCACACACGCCCGTGCCGTACGATCTCGCCCGGGATGCTGTGAAAGTAGCCGCCGATGAGGGCCTGCACCTCCAGTACTTCTGGGACGACCGCTTCTGGACGATCGAGCGGAACTCGTGGATGGAGTTGTACGAAGGGCGAACGCGTCTCACCGGCCACGTGGTAGATGATCTGGCGGACTTCGGCCCCAACAAGGCGCCGACGAAGATGATCGTCATCACCGATCCTGACCGAGCACAGGAGCTCGTCGACCGGTTCCGAGGGATGTTCGGGGAGAACCTGTACGTGACCACCACGATGCCGGAATACGTCGAGTTTATGCACCCGGAGGTGTCCAAAGGGCGCGCGCTCAGCCAAGTCGCGGACGCGTACGACGTGCCCATGGACGAAGTGATGGCGTTCGGCGATGCGGCGAACGACGCCTCGATGCTAGCGGCGGCGGGCGTATCCGTGGCAATGGAGAACGCGCACGCGGAGCTGAAGGACCTGGCAGACCACGTCACCCTGTCGAATCGAGACGACGGCATCGTCCGCGCGCTCGACGCGTGGGGCCTCCTCGCCCCGGGTCAGTGATGCCCTCGGCCCGCTACTTGCCGATGCAGAACTGCGAGAATATCCGCTCCAGCACGTCCTCGCTGGCTGTGTCTCCGAGGATCAGTCCCAGCGCATTCAGAGCCCCGCGCAGATCCACGGCGATGAGCTCGGGTGGCAGGGCCTCGGACGCGGTCCGCTGGGCGTGACCCAGAGACTCCTCTGCGTGGCGGAGCGCCTCGACGTGCCGCGCGTTCGTGACGGCCGGGGGCTCCGCGCTCTGTGAGTCCGGTCCGGCAGCCGCTGCGGCAATCGCCGCCACGAGATCGGGCAGCCCGTCTCCACGCGTGGCCGATACGACGACGACACTGCCGGCCATCGTCTCTTCGGGCCGCCACGCCGGGGCCAGGTCGGCCTTATTCGCCGCGAGGATGCCTGAGCGTCCGGCGACTAGGGCAAGTATCTCCCGGTCCTCGCCCTCGACCGGTCGCGACATGTCCAGCACCCCGACGATGACGTCCGCGCTCTCGGCCCGACGCCTCGACCGGGCGACGCCTTCGCGTTCTATCTCGTCGTCGGTGTCGCGCATGCCCGCGGTGTCGGCCAGGCGCACGGGGACGCCACACATGTCAACGTGACCCTCGACGACATCGCGCGTCGTCCCGGGAGTCGCGGCGACAATCGCCCGGTCGTCCTTCAGCAGCGCGTTGAGCAGGCTGGACTTGCCTACGTTCGGCTTCCCCACGATCGCCACGTCGATGCCGTCGCGCACGTACCGGCCGCGGGCGCCCTCCGCCACTAGTTCCGAGACCCCGGTTGCCACGGCGCCGATCGCTGCCGCGACCGCCTCCGATGGCTCGAAACCGAGGTCGTCCTCGGGGAAGTCGATGTGCGCCTCCACCTCGACGAGGAGGTCGAGCAGCGTCTCACGCAAACTGCCGAGGCGGCGGGATAGAGCCCCGTCGAGCTGCGCCGTTGCGGCGCGCCTGGCGTGGCGCGTTTTCGCGTGGATGATGTCCGCGACCGCCTCGGCCTGCGCGAGGTCCATCCTGCCGTTGAGGAATGCGCGCTGCGTGAATTCGCCTGGATTGGCGATGCGCGCCCCGGCCTCGCATACGGCGGCCAGCGCCTCGTCCAGGACCACCGGGCCGCCGTGAACGGCCACCTCGAGCATCTGCTCGCCCGTGTACGTCCTCGGCTCACGGTAGTAGGAAACGAGCGCCTCGTCGATCACCGCGCCGGTAGACGGCGCGAGGAGGTGGCCGTGAGTGATCGCGTGCGAGCGGGTCGGCGCGTACGTCGCCCGTCGCGACGGCCGGAACGCCGCCTGGACGCACGCC
This sequence comes from Candidatus Poribacteria bacterium, assembly GCA_002687025.1. Taxonomy (GTDB): domain Bacteria; phylum Poribacteria; class WGA-4E. Next base: position 17,280 of record NYZG01000333.1, on the reverse strand, counting down.
AGAGCCCCCGAGCCGCTCACCCGTATGACGCCGATGCCGCCCACGCCTCGCGGCGTGGCGATGGCGGCGATCGTGTCGGTGTCGTTCGCAAGCCAAGGCATGCCCGCGCCCCGATACTCGGCTAGCTGTCGCTGGGGGCGACCACCACGGCGCGGAACCGTCCCTCGTCGCGGCTGAACGTGCGCACATCCTCGTCGTCGCGCAGCGTCATGTGCACGATGCGTCGATCCCTCGGGCTCATAGGCTCGAGGGGGACCTCGCGGCCGGTGGCGCGCGCGCGTCGGGCCGCCTGGTGCGCCATCTCGACGAGCATGTCCTCCCGCTTTTCGCGGTACTCAGCGGCGTTCACGACGATCCGCTGACGCACGTCCGACGCCTTGCTGACAGCGCTGTTCACCAGGTACTGGATGGCGTCAAGCGTCGTCCCGTGCCGGCCGATGAGGATCGCCACGTCGTCCGTGTCGATGTTGAGATACAGCTCATCCTCACGGACCTCGGTCTCGACCTCGGCGTCGATGCCCATCAAGTCGATGATGTCGCGGAGGATGTCCGCGGGGGACGTATCCGGCGCCTCTTGGAGCGACACGCGCACGCGCGCGCTCTTGCCGCCCAACCCGAGGAGCCCCTTCGTACCCTCCGACAGAACGCGTATCGTGACCTCGGACGGATCGAGCTCAAGCGCCGCCGTGGCGACGCGCCGGATGTCATCGGGCGAGTCGCCCTCCCACGCGTCGGGGGGAACGCCCAGCTCCTCGAAGGCGGCGCGCATGGCCTCCTCCTTCGTCAGGCCGTCCGCTTCTGCGGCCTGGATCTGAGGTATCGGCATTGGACCGCTCCTTTGCTATCGCGCGCGCCGGTTCTTGGCCGCGTCTATGCTCTCGAGGTCATTGGGCGTCGACGCTTCTTTTTGCGCGCCTGGTTCGCCATCCGCTCCAGGTCCGCGGCCGTCAGGTCCTCGTCGCCCGTGCTCTTACCGTACTTGTTCACGAGGAACTGCTGACCGACCCCCAGCAGCGTGCTGATCCCCCAGTACAGGTTCAGCCCGGATGCCATGTTGTACAGCATGAACAGGAAGATGACCGGCATGAACATCATCATGCGCTGCTGCCCGCCCGCCATGGACCCAGACGCCGGGTTCATCTTCTGCTGCAATATCGTCCCGACGGTCATCACCAGGGGCAGTATGCGGATCGGGAACCCGAACACCGACACGAGCATGTCCGGCGCCGTCAGGTCGTCGACCCACAACACGAACGGCGCGCCGCGTAGCTCCGCCGCGTTCCTTAGCATCGAGAACATCGCGAAGAAGATCGGCATCTGTGCCGCGATCATCAAGCACCCACCCAACTGCCCCGCCGGGTTGACGCCGTATTTGCGGTAGATCTTCAGCGTCTCGGTGTTGACGCGCTGCGGGTCCGCCTTGTGCTTGCGTCGCACCTCGTCGAGGTCCGGCTGGATGATCTTCATGCGCTGCTGCATCTGCTTCATCGACTGCGAGCTGCGCTGCGAGATCGGGAACATCGCTCCGCGTACCAGGATCGTCAGCAGGACGATGGCGAGACCGTAGTTGCGCAGACCCGAGTGGAAGAACTTCAGCAGCCACAGAAGGCCCTTCGCAAGCGGCCCGGTGAAGCCGTAGTCGATCATCTCGTTCATGTGGGCCGGGGTCTGCCGGTCTGGCAGTGTCGCCTCTTTCAGGATCTGCGTGTGCTTTGGGCCGCCGTAAATCCGGAACCGATCCGTGATCGTCTCTCCCGGCTGAAGATAGAGCCCGGACACGTCGAACCGCGCGCCGCTCAGGAGGCTGTGCGCGTCCCCGTACTCGGCGTATATGCGCGCTAGGCGCTCCTCGGCTTTCCAGAACGCTTCCTCATCAGCCACACCACGGTTGGCCACTGCCGTGATGTCGTCGTTCAGCCGCTTCTTCCCGGTAGGTATGATGAGTGTCCGTGTGGTCTTGGACTGCTCGAAGTGCTCCTCGTCCAGGAGCCACGCCTTTCCCGTCTGTTTGAGCAGCTGGAACCGCCACGGCTCGCGGGGGGCTGGCGCGGGAACGTGATAGGCGTCGTATTCGGCAAACCGCGCGCGCCGGGGCGAGCCCTTGGTGTCCGGCAGATCTCCGGCCAGGAGCGCGGCAACGAAGTACTTGCTGCTGACGGCCGCCCACGCGGACCGTACGGCGTCGGGCGGATCGAGATCCCCGCCCTTCTTGGCCTGCGGCCCCGGCTCGTCGTAATCGTAATCGACGACCGCTTCACCGGATACGAGTTCGCCGGTGGACAGCAGGCCGCCGACGACGCCGTCGTCGCCATACCGCTCGCGGTCCATCGCGATGCCCGGCCCCCATCTCAGCTCATACCCGCGCGCAATGTCTGTCGCTTCGGCCTCGCCATGGTTCGCGAACGACAGCGCGACATCGACGGCATATCCGTCCGAAGATCCAGGCCGACCGGCTGCGAGATCCGCCGCGCTGCTGCCCCGGAACGTGAACGTCTTAGTGACCTCAATACCGCCCACGCGCGCGACGTACGCCAGCGACGCCTCGTCGGACGGGGATGCCAGGCGGACGTGGTCGACGCGAGATTCCACAGCGGCCCACGCCAGAGGTCGGCCGTCGATCCGCAGCCCTCCGTAATCCGGCCCATTTACCGGGATGAGATCCACCGGCGTGTCGCCGAGACGGCCCTTGGGGCTCCGACGCGGGTACTGTAGGAGCTTCCAGCTGCGCAGCGACGCCGTCTCCGGGACGACTTCCACCTCGTACGCGTCGGTCGTGACGGTAGTGACCTGAGCGTCCCGCACCGAGCGCGCGACCGCCACCACGCCGCCCGCGGGGCCGTCCTGCGTGAGCGCGACGTTGGGCTGCATAGTGTCGGGTATGTCGCCCTCGGGAAACGCCTCTTGCGTAAGCTCGCCTTCGGTAGGCGCGACTGGCAACTCGGAGTCTTGTCGGCCCCGCCTGCTGTAGAGCGACCACGCGACGAATATCGCAGTCGAGAGGAGGATGAAGATTACCGTCCGTCGGTCCATCGTGTGGTTACTCGGCTAACTAGGGTAGAAGCGCGTCGTTGGCGCGTGTGTTGGGATCGGCGCTATCGCTGGGCACCGGGTCGTAGCCGCCGACGTCCCACGGATGACAGCGGGCGATGCGTTTGGCGGCCAGCGCGGCTCCGCGACGGAAGCCATGCCGAAGTAGAGCTTCGCGAGCGTATTCGGAGCACGTCGGCTGGAACCTGCAGTTTGCGCCGAGAATAGGCGACAGAACGAACTGGTAAGCGCGGATGACCGCTGCCGCTGCGCGTGTGAATGCCCGGGGGCTCACGCCGCTCATCTCGCGGTCTCCCCGACTGGGGTCTCGGCCCGTCGGACGGTCGACCCGCGTTCGCCCGTCGACGGAGACGACGTGAGGACGCCCGCACGCTGCAGAAGAGCCTCCAGCGACCGGCACGCCTCGACGAAGGAGATGTGCGGCGCTCGCGCGCGCGCCACCACCACGACATCGAGCCCAGGCCGCAGCTCGGCTTCGCAGGTCCGCAGCGCCTCCCGTATCAGGCGTTTGGCGCGGTTGCGTCGGACCGCGTCCCCGATCTTGCGCGTCGCCGTCAGCCCGTATCGCGAGGCGCCGTCGAGGGTAGCGAGCCCGTCGGGGGTCGGCAGCACATAGACGACGTACAGGCCGTCCCACACCTTGCGGCCGCGGTTGTAAGCGCGACGGAATTCCCAGCGCTTCTTCAGTGTCTTGACGTGCGGTCTCCAGTATGACGGGACGGTGTGCGCCCTTCCCGGCCGAGGCGTGGATGCGGCCGCTCAATAGTGCGACCTCTCGAGGCTTCGCACCCAGCCGTTCAGGTCGAGATCACCGCGTCGGTACTCGTCGAACGCGTTCATCGTCGTCCGCAGGTCGAGCCACGGCTGCAGTGACCCGTCCACCGCGGATGCGCTCACGACATCAACCGTCCGGCCCGCATCCATGCCGTACACGCCGGCGCATATGAGCATGAAGTCGTGCAGCGCGTTGGCTTCCGTGCGCTCGTCGGTGACGAGACGCACGCGCAGTTCGTTGTGTGCGCCGGTGTACCGGCCGTTCGCCTCACGGATATCGACTACGCCAATGGCGTACTGTTCTCTCAGGAACGTCGTGAGCCGGTGTGCGTCGACCGCGATGGGCCCGCCCGTCCGCGCGCCCGAGCCGGCGCCCGTGGGAGGCACGAGGAACGCGCCCTCCGCCGCGACGACGCGATGCGGGCGCCGCTCGGCCACGGTCATCAGCGACACCAGCTTTGCCAGGCGCGCCTCGGGTGGCGTCACGAGCTCGCCGACGCCTCGGCCGGCCTGACGCCTGGCGTCATCGCCGTACCGCATCATGTACGCGGTCTCCGTGTACAGATCGACAGGCGCCGCGCACGCGGCCAAGCCGACGCACGCCGCGACGAGAACTGAAGCCGCTGTTCGGTCGAGCCTCGGTGTCATGGCGGGGCTATTTGAGGAAGAGGTACTTGCGCCACGACTCGTGCGCCACGTTCGTAAAGCGCGTGAGCTGCATGAAGTAGGTGATAGTCGGCGCTCGCGGCGACCTCAGCGCGGTCATGGACGCCTCCGCGGGCGTCCGGTCGCTCTTGACAAGATTGCACCGCTTGCAGGCGCTGAGCACGTTGTCCCAGGTCGTCTTTCCGCCACGCGACCTCGGCTGCACGTGATCCAGCGTCAGCTCTCCGGCGGAAAACACGTTGTGACAGTATTGGCATGTGTAGCGATCGCGTACGAGGACGTTGCGGCGCGAGAACTTCACTGGCCGGTGCGGAATCTGCACGTACTGTCGCAGTCGGATGACGTAGGGCAAGCGAATCGCCCATCGCTCCGCTCGGACCAGCATGTCCGATTCTTCCTCGACACTGGCTACGCCCTTCACGAGCATCTTCAGAGCCCGGCGAACGTCGCAGATGTGGATGGCCTCGTAACTCGCGTTCAACACGAGCACGTTGGTACTTGTCCAGTTGCTCATCCCGCAGACATCCCGACGAACGGTCACACCACGCCACATACCGCGATGGTATCATGCCGCACATGGGCCGACAAGCGGCGGGGAATCCCGGAAGAGCCCAGCCGGGATGCGGGTTCGCGGGGTTCTAGCGCCCCGCAGCCTTGACTTCGGACAGGCGAGCGGCTTAACTTGCACTGAAGGGCCGGATGTCGTCCCCGCGAGGACACTGTGTCGCGTCAGGAGTTCGCGTATGCGTCGCAGCCTTACATTCGCGCTGGTCGCCCTGCTCATCGTAGCGGGAGCGCCTCTGTGCGCGATGGCAGCGGAATGCGCCGTCGTAGACATCGGCGGGAGCCACGACTGCTGCGCGCCTCCAGTCGAGACCTCGGACGCGTGCGAGAGCCACTGCGAATTGGCCGAAGCGCCGGCGATTCCGTCGCACGCAGTTGCGCCGCAGACGCTCTCGAAGGTCGCCGCGGCGCCCGCATGTCCGCCCGCTGCGATCCACCGGCTTCTCCCCGCGCCTGTCGCGGAAACGCCGACACAGTTCGGCGAGCCGCCACCTCCAGCGGACCCCTCTACTCTCCCCAGCTTCCGGCCCAACCGTGGCCCACCCGTGCGCGCGTAACACGTTCCGACTCGTAACGCGCAATCTCACTGTCCAGTCCGCACGCTTGGCCTCGCATGGATGCGAGAGTCTGGACAGATCGAAGCATGGGAGCTCTCTCGATGACGCTATTTCGCGCCGCCGGGGCCTTCGCGCTCGCCCTCGGCGCCACGGGAATGATCGTGGCCGCCGCGTACGCACAGCATGACCACGACGTGCCCGCGCCCGACGCCCACGCGTCGACACACGCCGAGCACGCAGCAAACTCGGACATGAAGGCCCGCTGCCCCATCGACGGCATGAAGATGAAGGCGTCGGGAATGGTGAAGGTCGAGCACGACGGGGCAGATCTGTACTTCTGCGGGCAGCAGCAGGCGGACATGTTCCTCAAGGATCCTGCCCGCTACTACAAGACGTCCAAACTCGGCGACCTCGTCGTCCACATGAGCGTCCTCACGAAGGACGAACACGTGCAGATGATGAAGTCGATGGGAATGGGTCGCATGGTCGACGCCGCCAAGCTCGAGGCGAAGACCCACCACGTCACCGTCTGGGTGACGGAGGGCGACAGGGAGCCGGCGCTTGATGGCGCAGGTCTCGCGCTGCAGATTGTCGGGACGGACGGCGCGATGTCGACGACGACGCTCAAGCGCAACAGGATGATGAAGACCTACGACGCCGCGATCACCGCGCAGGGCGATGGGGAGCAGAAAGTTGCCGTGGTCATCACTACGCCGCCCGTCTCGTTGTAGAGTCGGTTGGGGCTTGTCGCTCGGCGTGGTCGCGGCGCTGTCGCTCGCGGCCGCTTCCCGATGCACGGCCGGAGAGGTCGCCGCCCCGTCGACGGCGTCGGCCACGACCTCGGACGCGCCAAACCTAGCCGACGACATGACTCTGTCGCGGGTCATCCGCCTCGCCGTGGCGCGCAGTCCGAGTGTGGCCGCCGCGCGCTCGCAGTGGCGCGCCGTCATCGAGCGGCGCCCGCAGGTTACGGCGCTGCCCGACCCGATGGCGATGTACAGCCTGTACGTCCGAAGCGTGGAGACTCGTGTCGGCCCGCAGCGGCACAAGCTCGGCCTCACGCAGTCGTTCCCGTACCCCGGAACACTCGACGCCGCCGGCAGGATCGTGGACACCGCGGCCGACATCGCCCGCGCGAACTACGAGAAGGTGATTCGCGACGTCATCGTCGACACGAAGGTCGCCTACACGGAGCTCGCGTACCTGCATCGCTCCAGCGCGCTGACGGAACAGAACCACGAGTTGCTCGCGCATATTGCCACCGTCGCCGCAACGAAGTACGCCCTCGGCGAAGCGTCGCTAGCCGACGTGCAGAAGGCGCAGAGCCAACTGGCGCAGCTCGAATACGACCGCATACTGCTGCTCGAGCTGGCCGAGGTCGAGCGCGCGAGCCTGAGGTCGCTCCTTACCGTCGCGCCGGACACGCGCCTCGGGGAGCCGGTCCTCCCGCCACACGCGCCGCTCGCCCTCACGCCGGAGGAACTGGACGCGGCAGCGCTGGCGAGCCGCCTGGAGTTGCGCATCGCCCGGCTGATGGTCGAGAAGGCCGAGAGGGGCGAGGCGTTGGCCGCACTCAGGACGATGCCGATGTTCAAGCTCGACCTCATGACGGTCGAGACCGGCGGCTCGTCGATGCCGGGCGCCGACGACAGCGGGAAGAACCCGTGGACGGTTGGCGTCGGCGTGTCGATCCCGTGGAACTCCGACAAGAACGACAGCGCCATCCGCGAGGCCGAATTCGCGAGCGACGCCGCCGCGAGCCGCGTCCGCGCGATCGAGGCCAAGACGTCTTCGGACATCCGCAAGGTGTACTTCCGCGCGGAGAACGCCCGGCGCCTCGTCGAGCTCTACCAGCGGACGCTCATACCACAGGCCGAGCAGGCGATGGCCGAGGCCGAGGTGTGGACCGAGAGCGATCCCAAGTCCGTGTCGGCGTTCCTCGAAACGCAGAGCGTGTGGTTGAACTTCAACCTCGCGCGACTTCGCGCCATGGCGGACCACCGACAGAGCGTCGCGCTCCTGGAACGCATAGTGGGCGTGTCCTTGGATCGGCCAACAGGCGAGGAGAAGCGGCCATGAGGACGCTAACCACGCTTGCGGCGATCGGCGGCGTCATGCTGTTGGCCGGCTGCGCCAAGAACGCCGCCATCCAGTATCAAAGCCTCGTGCACGCGTACGACACGGCCGGGAACGGCGCCTACTACGATGCCCAGACTGAACCGACGACGCAGACGGGTGAGCGGGTCAAGGCGGACAGATCCCAATGGGAGGCCGCGCGGCAGAAGCTGGCCGCCCAGAAAGAGGCGTGGACCCGGGCCCTTGGCAGCCATGGGCCGTCGGCCTCTCGGTTCTACGCGCCTGACGCCGGGACGATGGCGGAATACGCGGCCCTCGCCGAGGACCGTGACGCCGCGGAAGACCTGCTGGCGGCCGGGGCGTCGCGGGACGACGTGACGGCGCTCGCGGTCCTGTGGAACCCCGACATCCGGGCAGCGCGCGAGAAGATGCGCTCGAAGCTCGAGCAGTATTCGCAGGTGGCGTACCTCGACGACATTCTCCTCCAGCACAACGCCTTCGCCAAGCAGCTCACGACGACCGTCGGGAAGCCTCGCCAGAAAGAGATGATGGCGATGGAATACCCCTTCCCGGACGGGTTGGCGCTGAAGGGGCGCATCGTCACCGAGGATGTTCGCGTCGCGGAGCGGGACGTCGATATCGCGACACGCGATGTCGTCACGGCCGCGCGCATCGCGTACTACGACTACCTGTTCGTCGGTGAAGCAATCCGCATCAACGGCGAGGCGGAGGAGCTGCTGAACCAGATGGTCTACGTGGCGCAGGCGAAGCTGCGCGTGGGTATCGGCAAGTATCACAGCGTCATCATGGGGCAGGTCGAGCTCGCCCGCCTCGGGGACGCGATCCTCACGCTGGAGGAGCAGCGTGAAATCGTCGTCGCCCGGCTGAATACGCTACTCGACCGCCGCGCGGACGCCCCCCTCGGGGCGCCGACACCGGTGGCGGATGACGATGTAGCGGCCGCGCTGGACGATCTCTATCTCGCCGGCGCCCAAGGCGCGCAGGAGCTCCAGAAGCAGCGACTGATGATCGCGCGCATGGGACTGATGATCGAGATGGCCACGCGCATGACCTATCCCGACTCCACGCTCGGGGCAAGCTACTTCGAGGATCGGATGAAGCTCAGCACGGGCACGAAGCCGACGCCTCCGACCTTCCAGACCCAGCGCACCCCCAATCTGGCGAACGCAGCGACGTTCGCCACCGGGACGGCGTATGTTCGCGAGGCCGAATCACGGCTCTCCGCGATGGAGGAGATGCTCGCGGGCATGACGAACATGACGGAACTCGCGATTCGGAAGCACCACTTCGGCATGGACCGCGCCCGGCGGAGCGTTGCCCTGCACCGTAACTCACTGCTGCCGCAGGCGCTGCAGGCGCTGGACGCTGCCAGCGCGGCATATCAGACGGCGCGGGTGGACTTCGTGACGCTCCTGGACGCAGAGCGCACGCTACTACGCATCCAGTTGGGAGAGCAGGCGGCTCTGAGGGATCACCGCACGCACCTGGCGGAACTCGACAACGCGATCGGCTCGGCCGCGCCACGGAAGCCTTTGGACCTGGACGATCTCGGCACTACGGAGCGCGATGAGGGGGTAGACGATGATGGCGCACAGGAATAGCCCGCGCGTCGCAATCGCATTGAGTCTTGCCGGCGCCCTGTTCGCCGCGTGCGGAACCGGTGGACCGGACGCCGAACCGGCGCCCGCAACGCTCGTGGGCGAGGCGACGGAGGGCCACGCGGAGCACGGCCTGGTCGCGGTGACCGAAGACGACGGCCGGACCATCCGCTACTGGACCTGCGTGATGCACCCCTCGGTGCACATGTCGGAACTGGGCGCGTGCCCCGTCTGCAACATGGACCTCATCCCAATCTACGAGGGCGAGGGGCTCACACTCACCGACCGGCAGCGCGACCTCCTGCCGATCAGGACCGAGGAGGCGGCGTTCCGCACGCTGGAGCGTGAAATCCGCACCGTCGGAGCCCTCGAATACAACGAGACCACGCTGGCCTACGCGTCGACGCGCATATCGGGCTGGATAGAACACCTGCATGTCGACTTCAGGGGCGTCCGGGTACGCGAAGGAGATGAACTGCTAACCATATACAGCCCAGAGCTCGTCGCGGCGCAGGAGGAGTACCTGTCGGCTGTCCGCGGCGTGGAGGCGCTGGGGTCGACGCATCTCGTCGCCCTTCAGCAGACGGCTGAGCGCACTGTGGACGCGGCGCGATCCAAACTCGAACTGTTCGGTCTCACGTCCGGCCAGGTCGACGCGATCCGCGAGAGCGGCGCCGCGCAGACGGCCGTGCCGCTCTACGCCCCGTCCGGCGGCACGGTGATCCACATGAACGTCGCCAAGGGCCAGCACGTGATGCGTGGCGCCAATCTGTTCCGCATCGCGGACCTGAGCAGCCTGTGGATCAAGGCCGACGTGTACGAATACGAGCTCCCCTGGCTCTACATGGGCCAAGCCGTGGACATCAGCGTGGAGTCGATGCCGGGCCAGTCGTTCGCGGGCGAAGTGGCGTACATCTACCCGTTCATGGACGCCGGGACGCGGACCCAGAAAGTGAACATCGAGGTCGCCAACGAGGACGGCGCGCTCCGCCCGGGCATGTACGCGACGATCAGGCTGCGGCCGACCCTCGCCGAGATATACGCGCGGGAAAGGCGCCCCGATGAACCGTACGCCTGCCCCATGCACCCCTGGATCACATCGGACCATCCCGACGACTGCGCGATCTGCGGCATGGACCTCGAATCCACGCGGCCCGGCCGGACGGCGGGCGCCGACATGACGGCCCTGTACTTCTGCCCGATGCACCCCGACGTGCAGCAGGATACGCCGGGCGCGTGCTCGGTATGCGGGATGGACCTCGTCGAGACCGCGGCCGAGGCGAGCGACGTGCAACCCGCGACCGAGACGCTTTACGTCTGTCCAATGCACCCGGATGTCCAATCCGACGGGCCGGGCGAATGCCCGAAGTGTGGCATGGACCTCGTCGAGACGGAGGCCGCCGCATCGACTCACGTCGACGAAGCGGGCGCCGCCTACACATGTCCTATGCACCCCAACGTGCGGCAGGATGCTCCGGGCGGGTGCCCCATCTGCGGCATGGACCTCATCGAGGCGGAGGCCGACGCGCGTGACGGCCACGACCACGCGCCGGTGCCCAGGGACGCCGTCGCCACGAGTCGCGACAGCATGGCGCGCGCGCCCGAGCCCCATCGTGGCCCAACGCTGATCTTCAAGTACGCCTGCCCCGACCACCCCGAGGACTACGCGACCGTCCCAGGGCTTTGTCCGAGGGATGGGGAGCCGCTGGTAATGACGGGCGAAACCCTAGCCGTTCCCAAGTCCGCGGTGATCGACACCGGACTGCGGAAGGTCGTCTTCGCAGATCGCGGCACATCGGGGTACGAGCAGGTAGAGGTCGAACTCGGACCCGAGGCGTGGGCCGCCGCTGGCGAGGGGGGTGCCAATGACCGACGTCGGTACTTCCCCATCATCACAGGTCTCAATCCAGCCGATGTTGTCGTCACGAACGGCAATTTCCTGCTCGATTCACAGACGCAACTCACAGGTTCCGCCTCGGGCGCCTACGGCGGCGCGCTTGGCGGCGACGAGGGCTCTTCCGCCCCTGCCCACAACTACTAGGCGGGAATGGAGCCCTCCGGGGCAACGACATGATCAATCGCATCATCGACATCTGCATGGCAAACCGGCTGCTGGTCTTCGCCGCCTTCGCGCTGCTGACCATGGCGTCGTGGTGGGCGCTGAAGAACACGCCGGTCGACGCGATCCCGGACATCGGCGAGAACCAGGTGATCGTCTTCGCCGACTGGCCCGGGCGCAGCCCTCGCGACATCGAAGACCAGGTGATCTACCCCCTCGGCGTCGCGATGCTGGGCATCCCGGACGTAAAGGACGTCCGTTCCACGTCGATGTTCAGCTTCGGCTACATCAACATCATCTTCGAGGATAGCGTCGACTTCTACTGGGCGCGCACACGCGTCCTTGAGCGCATGAACGTCGCGCAGAAGGACATGCCCACCGGCGTTGTCCCGGTGCTGGGCCCGGACGCCACGGGCATCGGCCAGGTGCTGTGGTACACCGTCGAGAACGGGTACTACTGCCCCAACCATCCCGCGATCCGCTACGCCGACCCGGGCGACTGCCCGGAGAGCGGAACGCCACTCGTCCCGTCCAAGCTGGAACTCCACGAGCTGCGCACGCTCCAAGACTGGACCGTGCGCTACTACCTGGCTGCCGCCGACGGCGTGTCCGAAGTCGCGTCGGTCGGCGGGCACGTGAAGCAGTACCAAATCGACATCGACCCCGCCTCTCTGCTGGCCTACGACGTGCCGCTGTCGGCCGTCTTCAACAGCGTGCGCGCGAGCAACGTGGACGTGGGCGCGAAGGTCGTCGAAGAGGGCGGGATGGAGTTCCTCATCCGCGGCTTGGGGTTCATCCAGTCCATCGAAGACATCGAGAACATCGTCATCTCCGCGAAGGACGGCGTGCCGATCTACGTGAAGAACCTCGGCACGGTGACGGAAGGGCCGGACTTCCGCCGCGGGGCGCTGGACCGCGCCGGTGTCCCCGCCACCGGCGGCGTTGTCCTGATGCGGTATGGCGGCAACCCCCTACGGGTGATCGAAAGCGTCAAGGAGCGAATCGCCGAGGTCGAGCCGGGTCTGCCGCCTGGCGTCCGCATCGTCCCGTTCTATGACCGCAGCCACCTCATCCACCGCGCGACCGACACGCTCAAGGAAACGCTGACCGAGGAGGTGATCGTCGCCGCCGCGGTGATCCTCATCTTCCTGGGTCAGGTGACGAGCAGCGTCCTGATCGCCATCGTCCTCCCGCTGGGCGTGCTACTTGCGTTCCTCGGCATGCAGGCGATGGGCCTGCCCTCGGACATCATGTCGATGGCGGGCATCGCCATCGCGATCGGCGTGATGGTCGACGCCGGAATCGTGATGGCCGAGAACATCACGCGTCTGCTGGGCGAGCCGCACGAGGGCAAGACGAAGACGCAGGTCGTGACGCAGGCAGCGAAGCAGGTGGGCCCGCCGATATTCTTCGCGATGATCATCATCATCGTGGCGTTCGTGCCGGTGTTCTCCCTCACCGGGCAGGCGGGGAAGCTGTTCAAGCCACTGGCGTTCACGAAGACGTTCGCGATGCTCGGCGCGGCCCTCGTCGCCATTAGCCTCGTCCCGGCGTTGGCCTCCGTCATCCTGCCGGACACGACGCGCCGTCGCGGGCCGGTTGGCCGCGCCCTCGCGCTGCCGACATGGCCGCTGGCGAAGCTGGCGCAGGGCCTCACGTGGCTCCTGAAGGCCGCGTACGGACCCCTTATCCGGCTGAGCGTGCGGAACGTATGGACGAAGCTGGCCATCGTCGGGCTCGCCGTGGCCGCGTTCGCCGTGAGTCTGCCCCTGACGCCGCTGCACAAGAACATCGGCCAGGAGTTCATGCCGCCCCTCAACGAGGGCGACCTGCTGTTCATGCCGGTGCTGCTCCCCGGGGCGTCCATCACGCAGGCCCGGGACGTCCTGGCCAAGCAGGACATGATAATCAGTCGCTTCCCGGAGGTGACGGGTGTCGTCGGCAAGCTGGGGCGCGCGTCGACGGCGACCGACCCCGCGCCGGTCGGGATGTTCGAGACGATCGTCAACGTGGACGATCCCAACGATTGGCCGCGCAGACGCGTGCGCGAAGCGGCTGCGGCGCAGCTCGCCATGCAGGTGGGCGCGCGCATGATGTCGGACGGCGTCGTCAGCGAGGAGCATGCCGCGCGCATAGATGATGCGTTCGTCGCGTCCGTGGCCGGCGAAGCGGCGAAGCGCGTCGATGGACTCGCGTCCGAGTTCCACAACCGGAAACTGAGCGTCGAGGACCGAGAGCGCCTCTACCGCGTCTGGCTGCTGCGCTCAATTATCGAAGCGGCAGTCATACGCCTGGGTGGCGAGGAGCAGCTCGGCGAGCCCGACTACGAGACGGCGCTCCATGCGATCGCGCGCGACATGGAACCGAGGCTCGTGCACAGCGAGCTGTTCCGCACGAAGAAGCGCGGCGAGCTGATCGCCGACATAACCGAAGCCACCAGGCTGCCGGGCGTTTCGCCGATCATGACCCAACCCATCCGCAACCGGATCGACATGCTCGCCACGGGCATCCAGACCCCCATCGGGATCAAGGTGTTCGGCTCGGACCTCGCGGTAGTCGAGCAGATCGCCGTGCGGGTAGAGCAGGAGTTGGCGAAGATCGAAGGCGCCAAGGGGCCGTATGCCGAGCGCATCGGGAACAAGCCGTACCTGGAGTTCCACATAGACCGCGAGGCCGCGGCCCGTTACGGCATCAAGATCGGCGCCGTGCAGCAAGTCGTGATGACCGCCATCGGCGGCATGAACCTGACCGAGACCGTCGAGGGCCGCGAGCGATTCCCAATCCGCGTGCGTTACAAGCGCGAACTGCGCGACAACGTCGAGGCGCTGCGGCGAGTGCTGGTGCCGTCGCCGATGGGTCAGCACATCCCGCTGCAGCAGCTCGTGCGGTTCGAGCGTCGGCCGGGCCCGGCCAAGATCGCCAGCGAGAACACCCTCCTCTTCTCCCGCGTCTTCTGCGACGTGGATGTCGACAAGGTGGGGCTGGTGGACTTCGTGCAGGTCGCTCAGCAGAAGCTCGACGAGGCCATCAAGCCCACGCTGCCGCAGGGATACTTCTACTCCATCAGCGGTCAATACGAAGCCGAACTCGAAGCGCGCAACACGCTGATGGTCGTCGTCCCCGTGTGCATCGCGGTGATCTTCCTGCTGCTCTACGTGAAGTTCCGGTCGCCGTCGGCGGTGTTGGCGGTGTTTCTTGCGATCCCGTTCGCGTTCGTCGGCGGCATGTGGATGCAGTGGGCCATGCAGCACATCCCCGAGACCATGGGCGGCGGCTACATCATCAAGTACAGCACCGCCGTGTGGGTGGGGTACATCGCGCTGTTTGGCGTGGCGGTCGAGGACGGCATCGTCTTCATCGAGTACCTGCTGGAGCGCGTGCGCGGCGGAGAGCGCGTGGACAAGGCCGTGGTGCACGCGGGCCTGCTCCGCGTCCGCCCGATCATCATGACCACCGCGACAACAGTGCTGGCGTTGCTGCCGATCATGATGGCGGAGGTGAGTGTGACCACGGGCGCGGAGCTCATGAAGCCCATCGCCGTGCCGACGTTCGGCGGCATGGTGAGCGCGACTGCGGCGAACCTGTTCCTGGCGCCCGTGCTGTTCTCGCTGTTCTACCCCATAGAACGGTGGTTCGGGGGCCGTGGCGATGAGCAACGGCTTCTCGACGACGGCGAGGCCCGCGACGCGGCCGCCGATGACCCCGACGCGTTGGACGTCCCGCCCGTCGCGGCAGAAGCAGACGACAGCGACCTCGGCGACCTCGGCCCAGCCGATCCAGACGTGGACGCCGATCCTGCTGAGGAGTGCGCGGACGACACGAACCCCACGCCTCGCGACCCGGCCGGCGACGTCGACACAGACGACGACATCACCGACGAGGAAGAGGCGTCGGAGGAGGAAGAGAATGACCGCTAGAGGAGCCGCGGCCGCCATGGCCCTGTTCGCGGCGATCGCGTCCGGCGCGGGGGCGATCGACGTCGAGCCGTATCGTGAGGCCGTCGAGGATGTCGAGGTCGAGGTCGGCCGGGGGATAGTGCTGGGCAACGATGAGCTCGAACCGGCCCGCACGGAGTCGCTGGCGATGGACCTGTGGCTGTCGCCGGAGTCGTGGCGCCTGTCGGTACCGTTCACGCGCTACAGCGTGGACACGCGCGCGAAGCAGAACAGCGTGCTCCCGCTAGGAAGCCTCGACGTCAGCACGGTCGGCGCCGCGCTCGCGCTACACCTCGGCAGCCGCCGCGCGCCGTTCATCGGCGTCGGCGCGACCTTCTATTCCTTCGAGGAGATGTTCGGCGTCCCGGCTAACATCCAGAACGCCTTCGGGGGCGAGGCGTTCGCGGGGTTCCGCGTCGCGCTGCTCGAAAACATCTTCGACCTCGGGAGGCTGGAGGGAGCCGTGACCTACCGCTTCACGGTCCTAGAGCCGGGCGTGAACGCCGCGGACCACCCGGACGTGGACACGGTTACGCTCAACCGGCACGGCGTCACGCTCGCGCTCGTGCTGGGGGCTCTGTGAGCAGCGCGGTCAACGCCAGTCGACGAACTGCCTCAGGTAGTTCCCGCTCTGACGAATCGAGGCTTTCCGCGCGTCGAGCGACCCTTCGTACGCGCGATCCTCGACCTCGATCGCCACGTGACCGGCGTAGCCCGTGTCGCCGAGTGTGGAGAAGAAAGCGCCCCAGTCGATGGCCCCGAGGCCCGGCAGCTTCGGCGTGTGGTACTCCAGCGGATGCGCCAGGATGCCGACATCGTCCAGCTTCTCCGTATCGATGCGGGCGTCCTTCGCGTGCGCGTGGTGTATGCGGTCGGCGAACTCGCGCATCGGCGCCAGATAGTCCATCTGCTGCCACACCATGTGTGACGGGTCGTAGTTGAGGCCGAAGTTCCGGCTCGGTATCGCCTCGAACATGCGTCGCCAGATTGCCGGCGAAGTCGCTAGGTTCTTCCCGCCGGGCCACTCGTCTTGCGTGAAGAGCATCGGGCAGTTCTCGATGCCGATCAGCACATCGTGCTCCTCGGCGTGCGCGATGAGCGGCTCCCAGACTTCCAGGAAGGGCGGCCAGTTGTCCTCGACCGATCGCGTCCAGTCGCGACCGACGAACGTGTTGACGCTACGCAGGTCGAGCGCGCGGGCCGCGGAGATCACGGCGCGGAGGTGTTCGATGTACGTCGCCGCTTCCTCACGGTCGGGCGTGAGCGGGTTCGGGTAGTAGCCGAGGCCGCTGATCTCCACCCCCGTCCGCGCCACGAGATCACCGATGCCCGCGACCCCCTCGGCGTCAAGCGTCGAGACGTCGATGTGCGTCACGCCCGCGTAGCGCCGCTCCGCCTTCCCCTTCGGCCAGCACATCACCTCGACGGAGTCGAAGCCCGCGTCGGCCGCAAACGTCATCACCTCGGGTAGGGACAGCTCGGGGAGTATGGCGCTCACGAATCCCAGTTTCATGCGTCGTCTCCTTCGGTCGCGATCCAGCGCTGCTCGCGATGGCTCCGCAGGATCGCCTCGCACAGGGCGACCTCACGGTGGCCGTCGGCGAATGTGGGATACGCGGCGTCCTCCGCGGGCGCGCCGCACGCGATGTGCTCGTAGAAGGCGCGAAAGCACTCCTTGAACGTGTCGTGGAAGCCTTCGTTGTGCCCGCCGGGAAGCGAAGCCCGACCCGCAGCCGGGCCGCTCAGTAGGGACGGGTCACGCAGCATCAGCGCGTTCGGCTCGTCGCGCGCTCCCATCCACAGTTCGTTGGGTGCTTCACTATTCCAGGCGAGGGCGCCGTCGCTCCCTGCGATCTCGAAACGCAGGCAGTTCTTCCGCCCGGGCGTCGTTTGGGAAACCCAGAGATTGCCGCGCGCGCCGCCACGGAACCTCAGCAGGACCGAGCCGTGGTCCTCCGTGTCGATGTCCACCGGTTCGGTCT
>NYZG01000332.1 GCA_002687025.1 Candidatus Poribacteria bacterium | reverse complement strand
TCGTCCGCGGGTCCACAGAGGACCTGGCGTCGAGTAGGCTCGGCCGGGGGTGGCGGTTCCGCTGGGAGGATGGGGCCATACGTCGATTCGAGCGATGGGACTCGGTCGCCGAGATGGACGCCGCAGGCATGGTGTTCGACTCCTTGGGAGCGGGCGAGTTGGCTTTGACAACGAGCGGCTTTGGCGCGGATCGTGACGGCGACGGCCGCGCCGCCGGGCCGTCGGCGGGCGGAGCGGCGGACATCGCGCCGACGCGGGTCCGCGAGTTCTTCCCCGAGACGCTGCTCGCCGCGCCCTCGATCATCACCGACGAGGCCGGCGACGCCTCGCTGTCGTTCACGCTCGCCGATTCGATCACGACGTGGCGAATGACCTCAATGGCGTCCGCGATGGACGGCCGACTCGGTAGCATGAGCGCCGGCATACGGGTCTTCCAGGACTTCTTCATCGACCTCGACCTGCCGGTCTCGCTGACCGTCGGCGACGAGGTGAGCGTGCCGGTCGCTCTCTACAACTACCTGGACGGGCCGCAGACGGTGCGGCTCGAGATCGAACCGGCCGACTGGTTCGAGCTTTCCGGCCCTGCGGAGATCAGCGCGACTCTGGCCGAAGGCGCAGTCACCGCGCGGTACTTCCGCGTCAGGGCAGTCGAACCCGGCCGCGGGCTGTTGACGGTGCGCGCGTTCGGCTCCCAGATGGCGGACGCGGTGCGACGGCCGATCGAGGTCGTCCCGGACGGACGCCGGGTCGAGACGACCGTCAGCGGCCGCGTGACGGCCGATGAAGCGCCCACGGTGCACATCCCAGCGGATGCCCTGCCGGACTCCGCGCGACTGTTCGTGAAGCTGCACCCGGGCGTCTTCAGCCAGATAGTCGAAGGGCTGGACGCGATACTACAGATGCCCTCGGGGTGCTTCGAGCAGACGTCGTCGTCCACCTATCCGAACATCCTGGCGCTCCAGTACATGCGGGCTACGGGACAGAACACGCCCGACGTGCAGATGAAGGCGCAGCAGTACATCGGTCTGGGATACCAGCGGCTGCTGTCCTTCGAGGTCGACGGTGGCGGCTACGAGTGGTTCGGGAATGCCCCGGCGAACACCGTTCTGACCGCGTACGGCCTGCTGGAGTTCCACGACATGGCGGGCGTGCATGAAGTTGATCCGGCCGTGATCGCACGGACACAGCAGTTCCTGCTGCGGCGGCAGACGCCGGACGGGTCGTGGCTGCCCGACCCGGCGTTCCTGCACCAGGAGAGCTGGGGTCGCATCCAGGACAGCGAGCTGCTGCCAACGGCATACGTGCTCTGGGCGCTCGCGGCTAGCGGCCTGAGCCCGGACGCCCTGGCGTCGGCGGTCGAGTTCATTCGCGGCCACTGGGAGTCGGCGGAGGATGGGTACACGCTCGCCATACTTGCGAACGCTCTCGCCGTCGCCGCGCCGAAGGACCGCGTCACGCGCGATGTCTTCGATCGGCTCGCCGGGCTCGCCGATGTCGAGGGCGACAGCGCTCATTGGCGGGGCGAAATCCCGACCATCACGCACGCACGCGGCGTGGGCTCGACGCTCGAGACCACCGCGATGGCAGCTCTGGCGCTGACGCAGAGCGGCGGGCACGCCGCGCTACTGGATCGCGCGCTCAACTACCTCGTCGAAACGCGCGACGCCCGCGGCACGTGGCACACGACCCAGGCGACGATACTGGCGCTGAAGGCGTTGCTCGCCGGGACGGGCGCGACAGCGCCGGTCGACGCTACAGTCGCGGTGCGCGTGGACGGCTCCACGGTCGAGACCGTGAAGATCACGCCCAACGACAGCGATGTGACGCGCCTGATCGACGTTGGCCCTGTGGACCCGGGAGCGCACGCGGTGACGTTCGACGTGCGGGGGAGCGGGCGGCCGCTGTTCCAGGTTGTCGGTCGCCATTACGTGCCGTGGCTGTCCGGGCCGATCGGGGGCGGCGACGGACCCGGCGGCGAGGGCCGGGGCATCGAGGTGACCGTCGAATACGACCGGACGAGCATGGCGAAGGACGACGTCGTGTCGGTGGAGTGCGCCGTGGTCAACCGGGGGTTTTCTCCCGCGAAGATGGTCGTCGTCGACCTCGGACTGCCGCCCGGGTTCTCGGTCGAGGCGTCGGCCTTCGAGGCGATGGTGTCGACAGGGGTGATCGAGAAGTACGAGATCACGCCGCGACAGGTGATCGTGTACTTCGATGAAATCGCGCCGCAGACGCCGGTTGACCTCAACTACAGCCTCCGCGCCAAGTACCCGATCCGCGCGAAGACTCGGCCGACGAAGGCCTACGAGTACTACAACCCGCAGAAGATGGCGATCGCCCCGCCCGAGGAGATCGTCGTGTCAGCGCGGTGATGTGTCCTCTCGAGCGGAGTGGGCGGAAGTCGCGCGGCCGCGACCGGCGGAAGTCGCTTTGCCGCCTTCCTATCTAGGCGTTACTATAAGCGGTCATGCGGCGTTGACAGTACCATCGGGAATCCGCCCCGCCGTGTGGCACACCAGACAGGCATCGGAGAAGCCCGGCGATGATTGTTAAGATGCGTCGTACCGCAACCGACAACGAAATCGCCGCGGTCGAAACTATGCTGCAGGACCGAGGCTATACGACCGGGAAACTGGTCGGCACGGACCACACGCTCATCGGCGTCTACGGCGACGTGTCGCAACTCTCACAGCCCGACGTGCAGAAAATGTCCGGGGTCGAGGGGCTCATCGCCATCTCGCGCAAGTACAAACGCGCCGCGCAGAAGGGCGACCCGACGAACCGCCTCTACGTGGACTTCAACATCGGATCGGTTCGCATCGGGCGGGATCTGGTCGTCGTCGCAGGGCCGTGCTCTGTCGAGAGCGAGCGGCAGATCATGGAATCGGCCGAGATGGTGAAGGACGCGGGAGCGCAGATTCTCCGCGGGGGCGTCCACAAATACAGGTCGAGCCCGTACAGTGGATGGGAAGGGATCGGCGCGGGCTCCGACGACGCTCTACGCGAGGGGCTGGAGTCGATCGTGAAGGCGGGTCGCGCGTTCGATATGCCGGTCGCCGTCGAGATCCTCGACCACGCGGCGATCCCGCTTTACGAGGATGTCGGCGTTGACTGCCTCCAGATCGGCGAGCCGAACAGCCGCAACACGGTCCTTCTGAACGCTCTGCGCAACTCCGACCTCCCGGTGATACACAAGCGCGGCAACGCGGTAGACTGCGAAGACTACCTCCTGTGGGTCGAGCGCATGATGACCTGCGGGAAGGAGAACATCGTTCTGTGCGAGCGCGGGATCGGGAGCGCGAATAAGTACACCCGCAACACATTGGATCTGGGCACCGTAGCGGCGTTCCATTACCAGCTTACCGGCCTTCCCGTCGCCGTTGACGCGTCGCACGGGTGCGGCATCCGGGATCTTGTTCACCCGTTGACCGTGGCCAGCGTCTTCGCCGGCGCGAGCGTCCTTCTGCTCGAAGCGCACCCGAACCCGCTCATCGCGAAGTCCGACGGATTCCAGGCCCTCTTCCCCGAGCAGCTTGCGAATCTCGTCCAGGCGGCTCAGCAGGCGCACAAGCTGCGGCAGGACGTGGAGCACCTGTACGTGCCGTCTCGTGTTCTGGAATCGGACTACGAGAGCCGTGTCGAAACGGACCGCGAGCGGCTCTTCGCCGAATAGCGGCGCTCTATGCCGCCTCCGTGGCGGCCCCACCCCTGCGTCTCGTGAAGGCGTACGCCCACGCTTCGAGCAGCAGGGCCGCGAGCGCGTACGCTGCCAGAGCGGTGGGCCCGCGGCGGAGTATCGACTCGCCATCTCCCGTGTCGAGCCGTGCGACAGCGTCGAGCACGTCCCCGAAGGCTCCCCGGCCGTGTATGTGGAAGAAGCTACCCCCGGCGCGTTCGGCCAACCCCCCGAGCAGCTCCGGGCCGGCCTTCGTCGAGACCAGCCTGCCCGCGCGGTCTCGCTTGTAGCGCATGAGTTGACCGTCGTCGGCGCGTATGGGGATGGGGGCTCCCTCGGCCGAGCCGACGCAGACGGCGATCAGCGCGGCATCGTGTTTGCGCAGATGCGCGAGCACTCCCTCGGGGGCCGACGAGTGGTCCTCACCGTCGGTTATCAGCACGACGACCCGCGCTCGCGTCGGCTCGGCCGAGAACGCCCGGCCCGCCTCGAAGAGGGCGTCCCGCAGGGCCGAGCCCGGTTGCGGTATGATGCCCGGATGGAGGCTGTCGGTAAGCATGGCGACGGCTGAGTAATCGCGGGTCAGCGGGCACTGGACGATGGCGCTGCCCGCGAACGCCACGACGCCTATGCGCTCGCCAGCGGCCTGTTGCAGCAGTGCGCGAATCGTCTGCTTGGCGGCGCCGAGGCGCGACGGCTGCGCGTCTTCGGCCGCCATGCTCAGCGACGTATCGACCACGACCAGCAGGTCTCGGTCGGCCCTGGCGGCGTCCTCGAAGGACGAGCGGCTCGACCCGACGGAAGCGGCGGCGAGGGCCGCGGCGGCGCATAGGAGCGCCACAAGGCGAAGTCGGCGCGGGTCCCGTCCACGCAACACCAACCCGCGAGCACCCGTCGCTAGCAGTCCGTCTAGCGCCACGCGGCGCAACCTATCGGCGCGCGCCAGGGCGGCGGCGGCGGCAGCCACGAGGAGGAACATCGCGCCGGTAACCAGCCACCTATCGTACATGCGCCGCCATTGGCGCGGAGCGCGGGGCCAAGGTGGCCGAGAGCAGCACGTGACGCACCGCATCCGCCGCGGCGGCGCACGCCCGCTCGCTGAGCCCTTCGACGCGGACGACCTCCTGGCGATCCCGGTTCGCGTAGAGCCACTGTGACATGACGTTCATGGCGTCGACATCCTGTGCGGTAAGGTCGGCTGGCGCGTCCTCGGACATGAAGATGTCTCTGAGTGTCGTCGTGAGCGTTCTCGCTGCCTGGTCGGTCGACATCGTCACCTGTCCGCGGAACGTCCCGGCCTTCACCAGGAACAGCTCTGCGCTACCCAGCCGGGCCGAAGGGCAGACCACGACCAGGTGGTTGTTCCGCACGGCGTTCACCTGGTAGCGATTCCGCGCGGAGTAGCGCTGTAGCGCCTCCAGCCGGTTCTGTATGAGGCGCGCCCGCTCGAACTCGAGCTTGCCGCACGCATCCTCGCGGCGGCCCATCAGGTCGCGCTCGACCGGCTTGTGCTCGCCGAGGAGGAAGTCACAGAGCCTTTCCAGCATGATGTCGTATTCCACGTCCGCGACCATCTCCGCGCACGGGGCGCCGCAACGCTCGACGTGGTATTTGAAGCACGGTCGGTAAGCCTCACGCGGGCGGATGTCCATTTCGCACGTGCGGATCGGGAACAACTGGTGGACGAGTTCGCGCGTCTCCTGCGCGGCCCCCCATCCGGGGAAGGGCCCGAAGTAGTCGCTGCCGTCGAGCTCGATGTCGGAACTCAGGAGGACGCGCGGGAATCTCTCCGCGCGCTGGATCTTCAGGAACGGGTACTTGCGCGCGCGCTTCAGGGCGACGTTGTAGTGCGGCTGCTGCTCTTTGATGAGCCGAGATTCCGTGATGAGCGCCTCCAGCTCCGAGCCGAGGACGCGCAACTCCACACCTTCGACGCGACGCACCATGCGCCGCACCTTGGCCGTCAGGGTCGTCTGCGCGGCCGTGTACTGGCGCACGCGCTTGCGCAGGGACTTGGCCTTGCCGATGTAGAGCAGGCGGCCGGTCTTATCCCGAAAGAAGTAGACCCCCGGCGCGTCCGGCGCCGAGGAGACCATGTCCCTCGTCAGCATCGTGATGATTCCTGTGTAGGCGGCGCGCGTGGAGCCGCGCCACGCCCAAACGGTACGTCGTGGGGCCCGGAGAGACAACCTCCCCGAAGACGACTACGACAGATTGCGCGGGTCGGTTGCGGACATCTGGCGAGATCCGCAGGGCGTGTTGCGATTTCACACAGGGCCGTCGAGACTGGCCGACGCTGGCGGCCGCCTATGCGTCAGCCGCGCCGGGCGAGAAACCGGCCGCCGCCGAAGCTGACCAGGACGCCCGTAGCCGGGCCCGGCTCGGCCCTGAGGAATGTGAACTCTAGCCCGGACTTAGAGGAGAAGCCGGCCCCTCGCTGTGGCATCAGCTCGCCTTCGCTGCCGATGCCTCCGTAGTGCAGTCGACCGTCCCGCGCCTCGACTGTAAGGTCGATTCCGGGCGAGCCACCGTAACGCCCCTCATAGGCGGCGACATCGGCTGCGGAGGCCGACGCCCCGCCAACGGCGGCCAGGCGTATCTGCTGGGTTATCGCTTCGTCCTCGGCCATCTGGACGGCATACTGCTCCGCCGCGAAGGACCTTGGGAACAGAGACGGCAGGTCAATGCCATGGGCGCCCTTCTGGAGTTCGGCAGTGGTGTCGAGCACGACGACATCCTCGAAGTTGTGGAAGTTGTAGAGATACACGAGGCCAGTGCACAGGTCGCAGATGTTCGAGTACAGCGTCTGCGTAAACCGCTCCTGGTGGACGGCGGACAGAACGCTGCGGAACAGCTCAACCGAGAAGCTATCGGCCGCGCCCAGCATCTCCTCCGCGATGTGGTACCGCCCGCAGACGCGCTCTTCCGGCTTGGTCTGCGACTGCCAGAAGTTCGTGGCAATCTGGAAGCGGCCTCGCCTGCGGAGCACAGCCCACGCGCCGAACGGCTCGATGACCGCGGAGTCGCCGTGCCGATCACCCACGAGGTATGCGCCGTTCCACCCGCCGTCGTGGAAGCTGTACCGCGTCAGGAATCGCTCCACGTCGCGCACGGACGCGCATTCGGCCATGAACGCGTCGACGAGATTGCCCTCGAAGAGCGGCTTCCCCGCCTGCTCCGCCATCCGCACGACATCGACCGCGACGGCGTCGAAGAACAGGCCCTGGTCGTTCACGGCGCCCTCAGGCAGCCAGTTGTCGTAACCGAAGTATGTCCGGCCATGGCCGGCGCGGAACTCGCGCCCGCCGACTTCGCCGCCGGTTCGTGGGACGAACCAGACCTTGGTCCTGGGATTGCTGGAGTCCTCGTTGTTCCCGGCCAAGGCGACGTCGCCATCGAATGCGTAGAAGATCGTGCACATGACGGTCCTCCTGCGTACGCTGCGTCCTCGCGCCGTCCGCAACCTGCCCCGCGGGACGCAGAGGCGTTGGGCGAGATGGCCCGACTACACTCCCATCCAGTAGCTCAGCTTCAGCAAGAACGTGTCCTCGCCGTCGTCCCGGAAGCTGTCCCGCACACCGTGCAGGGGCCGGAAGGACGGATCGGACAGGTCCAGCGACTCGCTCCGATTCTGCGACCACACCGCGAACAGCGCGCTTCCCGGGCGATATTCCCACCGCAAGACGACGTTGCTCCGTAACGACCGCCGCGTGAAGTCTGGCGAGGCGTTCAGGATCGCTTCGGCGACGGGCGTGAAGTCGTACGACTTGGGGCGCGCCAGTTCCTTGAACGCGGTGTAGTCACCCACGGCCACGAACGGCTGCACGTATCCCTGGAGGGTCAGCGTCCGCGTGAGCGCCACGTTCAGCCGCAGACTCACGTCGAACACATCGCTGTCGAGTTCGCCGAACACGAACCGGTCGTCCTGCCCATCGCCGTCCACGTCGAGGTTCTCGATCCACTGGGCGAACGACATCTCCGACGAGTAGGACGAACTGACATGGACCTGGACGTTCGTGGCAGGCTTGACCTCAACGCGCAGAGACCGCCGATGGTAGCTGTTGTCTCCGCCGTCACTGCGCACGCCCATCATGCTGACGCCGGCCGCAACCGTCTTGCGATCGTCGGAGTTCACGTTCGTCCACCACCGTACGGCGGCCGGGCGCCGCATCGCGGGGCCGCCGCGCGTCGCGAGGTCATCGTACACGGCAAGCTCGCGGTTGATGCCGAAGTTGAACCACCAGTAGTTCTTCAGGTTGTGCCAACTGTTGACGTTGACGCCCTGCTCTAGCGCAAGTCCGTCGTAGTTCGCCTGCCGCCACGCGTTGAGATTGAAGCCGGATCGTCGCGCCAACGCCCACGGATTCTGTATCTGCGCGTAGACGTGGCCCCCGACCTGTGTGCGTCCAGCGCGTGACATGAAGCCGAGGTCGTTCGCGTTGAACTCTGGCGACCTCGCGTCGGCGTACACCTGGCCGCCGAACGAGCCGGAGAACTTCGAGAAGTAAGCGGCCGCCTCGTAGCCGCTGTCGCGGTCGCCGATCGCTCCTGTTCGGCTGACGCCTGCGCGCGTGAACACGCGATACGCCTTGTCGGCCCACTTGAACTCGCCGTCCGCGCTGGCGACGAATGCCGGGGCGAAGCCGTCACCGTTCATGGTGGTGAACATCCCGCCCACTGTAGAGTCACCGAGCACGTCCTGCTGTACGCGGCCGATCAGGAAGTTCGTCCGGGGCTCGACGCGGAACGTCTCGCCGTCCGATCCTTCGTCCTCCGATCGACGGATGTCCGCGTATTCGTCAGCGGTCAGCGCATCCAGAATCCCGTAAGATGTTCCGGCGGCAGTCTTGCCGGAGAGCTTCGCGGCCCCAAGGATCGTCGTCGCCCGAGGCCGGGCCATTTCCTCGAATCCGTCTGGCACGCCGAAGCGGCCCGGCGCGCGGCCGATACGCCGTGAGTGGAAGAGACGCGCCGGGCCGTCGATCCCCACGATGTCGGGGCTCGGTCCGCGAAAGACGGACGATCCCTCGACGAAGAAGGGCCGCCGCTCCTCGAAGAACGTCTCGAACACGCCCAGGTTCAGCACCGCGGGGTCGGCTTCCACCTGGCCGAAGTCGGGGTTGATCGTGGCGTTCAGCGACATGCCCGACGCAAGGCCGTAGCGCAGGTCCACGCCGGCCGACGCGGCGCCTCCCGTCCCGCTGTCGCCAGCGGTGAACGTCGAGCTGCCTACGGTGAACGGGGCCGCCTCCACGGGCCGCGTGGGTGAGATGCCCGTGATGCCCGTCAGATGCCCGAAGCGCGAGTTCCACCCGTTCGTGCCCTTTGGGAAGTGGATCCACTGGGCGCGCTCCTGCTTTCGACTGATGGCGCGGTGGACGTATATCCCCCACGTGTATTCCTCCTGCTCGCGCAGGCGGAG
>NYZG01000331.1 GCA_002687025.1 Candidatus Poribacteria bacterium | reverse complement strand
TGGATGATGGCGACATCGCCCGTCTCGCCGGTGAGCTCGGCGAAGTCCGAGCACGCCCCGATGAGCTGTCCGAAATGCGTCTCCTGCGGCAGGCATCCCTCCGGCCGGTCGACGAGGAACTTCGCGATGGGCTGCACCGAGTCGCAGGCGACGAACGTGCCGCCACTCCGCGGCTTGATGTCGGACCATATGACGATGATGAGCAAGCCTTGCTCAGGCGTGTCGAGGAAGTGCTTGAACCAGTCGCCGTCCTTGTGCCAGCCGCCTACCTTCGCCGACGGTGGGTCCCATTCGCGGTCGGCGCCTTGGGAGAAGTTGACGATCATGCCGTCTGCCCATCGGAATGCCGAATCCGCGAGCCGGTCCTCGCCGCCGACGACATCGCATATCGCGGCGTGCGCACGCGGCGCGACATCTCTCACGACGACCGAGTTCATACTCGGCATGTGGATGCGTTCGGACTCCCACGTACTGGGATCCTCCGGGTCGAAGCCCAGGCGCGCGAAGGCGTGCTCGCGCCACTCCTTCGCGAGGTCCTTCGGCACGGCTCCCTCTATGACGACGTGCCCCTTATCCAGGAAATGGCGCGCCTGTTCCTCGGTCAGCTCTCGATAGCCGGCGCTCATCTGGCGGTTCTCCTCTCGCCGCGGTGTGTCGGGCCGGTCGCGTGTCGGGCGCGCGTCCTGATGCGCACGACTCGCGCCAGCGCGCCGCCTGTATCCTGGCGGCGACGGCTGCGTTCCTGTCTCCGTGCCTGCCTGCTGGACACTTGCGCCTGCTCGCGTGGCTTCCACGTGAAGCGCGCCACGACCGCCGGATTGGGTCGCGGGATGCGACGCCAGAGCTCGATCGCGCGGACCAACCCGCCGGGCATCTGTCGCGACTTGACGCCGTGACCGCATAGCTGCGTCATCCCCCGATATCGAGGACGCTCGCCCAGGTTGTATTCGCACGTCCCGCAGTCGTCTGCGCCGCGCAGGAACCCCCTGAGCATGGGGCACGCGACATATCGCGCGTCACCGATCGCGGATCTGCGGAGTCGCCGCGGGCGGGGCTCGAAAAGACGAGACAGGTTCACGATGCTTCCCCCGGCGTGGCGCCGACCCCGTGCAGGCGGCATCAGCGGGCCGATTCTCGCATACGGAAGGACGGGCCGCAAACGGGTGATGGTGGACTGGGCCGGCAGCCGGAGTGCGCCGACGGGCGGATCGGCCGTCCACGACGCAGTCGGCGGCGACAGCGGATTGGGTCGATCTCTTCGCCGTATGCGAACGAGTCCTCCGCCGCCAGGCAGCGTCCCCTGTCGACGATGCTGCGGCGCAACGCGGATCGTCGATAGGGATGTCGCCTGCCACCATCCGTCACTGTGAACGTCTACACGCGGCCCCGACATGGTGCGCAAGTGGGAGTCAGTCGTCGCTCCTGGAACGCCCGACGGCGCGCCAAAGTCCGAGGGCGAACCAGACGATGACGGCCGCGCCGATCTGTTCGACATGGGCAAGCACGGTGAGTGGCATGCGACCCATGCTTCGGGTTCGCCTGCGCGCGCGCCGCTCCATGCGCCATGGCCCCGGCGCCTGCAGTCATTCCACCTTCACGATGGCCTCCTCTTCGCACAACGCTTCCCGACAGGCCCCATTCTGTAATACCTTAAGGCGCGCGGCGCCCAGGCCCATCGCTCCGCCCGACATGCCGGATGGTGGGGCGCCCGGGGCACGCTGGCAGGAGGAGGACCGGGGACGCACATGCCGTGTAAGTGCGGAAGCGACAGGGTGAAGAAGTGTGGTGGGAGGATTCAGCTCACCACGCCCATGACCTACTTCTGCGTTAAATGCACACGGTTCCACGTCCGGCGAGTGGCAGGCGACAGGTGCGACAGAACGGTATGTGCCAGATGCGGCAGGCGCCGCCCGCCTCTGTAGCCGACACCGCGGCCTGACCCTGTACCTCCCAGCAGAGGCGACTACATATCGCGTCTGCGTGCGTTGACGTAGCGCGCGTCCGGCCATGGGACGCGACTGACCCGTCGGTATCCGTCAGTGCGTCGCATCGTCCGGCGCGACGTGTTAGCGACCTTTCGGAACCCATCCGTTCCCGCCTGAGGCCGCCAGCAGGATCAGGACCCGACGCCTCCTCGCGCCGACATCTGAACACGCCGGTGTCGCGCGTGTTCAGATTGCGTGGGCGACTGTCTGAGGCGTAAGCTTGTAGCCAGACGCACTATGTCACGCCAATGAAGGAGACACGATGCGCACGACCTTGCTCCGATCCGGGAGCGCGATAGCGGCTGCAATGGGCATCGCGTTAGCCGCTTCGGCGGGAACGCTGTTCCACGACGACTTCGAGGACGCGAGTCTCGACAGCGTCTGGCTTCTCGACCATCCTCAGAACGGCGCCGGCGACGGCCCGCCCGTGTGGGTCCACGCCGACGGCGTGCTCAGCCAGACGAACCCCAAGCCCGGCGACCCCACGTACGCGGTCATTGAGGGCGACGGCTGGCCCGAGAGCTACGGCGTCGTAGCGAAGGTACGTCTCGACGAATGGGAAGACCACGACAGGTCGCGCGCCGGCGTCGGCATGTGGCTAGACGACACCGACAACTTCCAGGGCTACACGTGGCTGATCCACGAGCGCCTCACAGACACCAACATGGAGTTCCTCAACGACGGTCGCGCTTGGTTTGGCGCAGAGGAGACCTTTGAGGTCGCCCTTGGCGATTGGTACTGGGTGAAGGCGTCCATCGACGCCGGTACCGGCGACATCATGGGCAAGGTATGGCCGGCGGCGGCGGGCGACCACGATCCGTCCACCACGGCTGAGCCGGCCGACTGGATGTCCACATTCGCCTTCGGCGGCTTCGGCGGCGTGCGGCCGCCAACATCGCGCGCCGGACTCAACGGCGGCGCGGGCACGGGCGGCGGATTCTCCACCGCCTCGTTCGACGATGTGTTCGTGTACGATGGCGACGGCCCGGACGTGCTGACCGCGGTTGACGCGGCCGGCAAGGCGTCGACAACCTGGGGCGTTCTGAAGACCCGCTAGTGACGCGTGCCCGCGGCATGTGTCGGCGAAAGCTACCCTCTGGCGCGATGGGGCCGGTGACAGTGCTGGCCCCATCGCGCCACGTACCCGTCCCCCGCACGGCCTGACGGCGTCCGCGGCGCCGTGGGAGGGCTCCAGTTCACGCACCCGGTCCGCGGCGATCACCGCCTGACGGCATCCGGCAGGTGTTCCGGCAGCAGCGTCCCTCCCGTACACTTCGGCAGCGCGAACTCCAGCGCGAACATCAGATCCCGCGCGTTCGCAGGCCAATCGTGGGCGACCAGCGAGTCCATGGTTTCCGGCGCGATCAATGGCGCTTCTCGCGTCCACCCATCGCTGAGGCGGCGCAGAAAGTGCTCCACGAGAATGGGAATGTCCTCGGGATGCTCCCGTAGCGGCGGCAACGTGAGGGTTGCGTCGGCGAACGCCTCGTACAGATCGCGCCGGAAAGTACCCTCGACGGCGGCCGTCGCCATGTCCGGAGTTGCGTGGGGATTGGCGAGCGCCACGAGTCGTACGTCGCGCCGCCTTAGCTTCGCAGACGTCTGTCGGCCCTCCCGACCGGTCTCGATCGCCGCGTACAGCGCATCCTGAGCCGCCGACGGCGCGCCGGCGATGCCTTCGACAACCAGCGTCCCGCCTGCCGCGCGCAGCAGACAGCGCGGCAGTTCTGCCTCTACCTGCGCTGGCAACCCGCCGCAGTACAGCGTGTGGAACGGCCCGCCCCGTCTGGCGCTGATCCCATGGATGCCCCGCGCGAACATCACCTTGCCCGTGCCGCTCTCGCCCACGACCAAGACAGGGCAGTCCCGCGCCGCGACCTCGCCGGCCTCCACGAACAGACCCCGCAGGTGAGGATTCGCCGTCACGAACCCCGCCTGCCGCATGAACGCGTCGCCTCGGGCGGGGCCCGGCGCATGGACGTGGTGTGCTGCCATACTCATACGCCTCCACGCGTTCAACGGCGTCGCTCCGAGCGCGGCTGACGCCGTCGCCCGTCCCAGGCCCATGCCTCGCTCCGTGATGCACAGGCCTCACCAGCTGAGGTCAGTGGCGTCTACCCTTCTGTACGACATGACCCCAGCTATCGGACGTGACATATGCGGCCTTACCGAAGGCCAGGCGCATCCGATGGCGGCGCGTCCTCCACCGTCGATGGCGCCGCCTGCTTGCCAAGGAAGACCCCGTTGCCCAGCGTGCCTGCGTAGAGGCCGCCGTCGGACGGGGCTAGCGCGCGTATGAAGTACCCGTCCATACCCACGGCGGCCGTCCATCGGTCGGCGTCGATCTCCCACCGATAGACGCCATCGGCGGCGCCCGCATACAGGACAGCCTCGTGAGTGGTAAAAGCCCATACC
Source organism: Candidatus Poribacteria bacterium (assembly GCA_002687025.1). GTDB lineage: Bacteria > Poribacteria > WGA-4E. Next base: position 6,294 of record NYZG01000331.1, on the reverse strand, counting down.
CCCGCCAAGCCGGTTGCCGACCAGCGAGACGCGCGCTCGTCGAGGCGGTACACGCCGCCGGATGTTCCGGCATGGATCGCCCCGTCGTGCGCCGCCAGACTGATCACATGTCTGTGCTCCAGGCCATCTGGGATCGCGGACCACGTCACGCCCCCGTTGCTGGACGTGAACACGCCGTCGCCGCCCGTCCCCGCGTAGATGCGCCCGCCCAGCCCGGCCAGCGCGGGTACATGCAGTTGCGTCAGCCCCTCGTTGCGCGGTTGCCAGGTCGTGGCGTCGTCGGAGCGGAAGACGCCCCGTCCTCGGTGGAGGCGTAGAGCGCCGCGCCGTGCGACATGAGCCCGCGCACGTTGCGGTCGCGCAGGCCGGTGGGTGTCCACGTCTTGGCGTCGTCGCGCGACACGAACAGACCCTCGCCGCCGGTACCCGCGTACAGGTCGCCGCCGACGCGGAGCATCGCCCATATCTCGAAGCGCGTCAGGCCGTCGTTGCTCCGCCGCCACGACTCGCCGCCGTCCCGGCTGACGACCACGCCGTTGAATGCGGTTCCCGCATAGACGGCTCCGTCGCGCGCGTGAAGCGACATGACGATGGAGTTCCGCAGGCCTGACTGCGTCCACGGCCCGTCGTCGTCGTCCACACGCCGAAACACGCCACTGCCGTCGGAGCCCACGTGCACGGCGTCGTCGGACGCCGAGATCGCGCGAATCGCACGATGCGTCAGCCGCGGCGACGCAACCCACGTGACCCCCGCATCCGCCGAAGACAGCACCGATCCGTCCTCCGACGCGGCGTAGGCGATCCCGTGATGTTCGGTGAACGCCCACACAACCCGTTCGCCGATGTTGACCGGCGTCCACGTCGCCCCGCCGTCGGGAGACCGCATGACGCCGCCGGTATGCGACCCCGCCAACACCGCCCCGCTTGTGTGTCCACCCGCGCGTCCAAGCGAGACGATCTCGCCGTGCGTCAGGCCCGTAGGTTCCCACGTCTTCCCGTCGGCCGACCGTAACACTCCGCGCCCCCAGGTCCCGGCGTACAGGTGACCCCGATGAGCGAATAGAGACAGGACGAGTGGGCTGGGCAGGCCGTCGTTGACGGCCGTCCACGCGCGCGCTTCCCCATCCCATCGGAAGACGCCTCGGCCGAGCGTGCCCGCGAACAGCGTCTGGTGCGCCGCGGCCAGCGCCTGGACGTTGGGCGACTCGAGACCATCGCCGATGTCTTCCCACAACTCGCCCCGATCATACGAGCGCAGCACGCCATCGCCGTCGGTGCCGACATAGAGGGCGTCGTCGAACACCGTCAGCGCGAGCAGATCGCCCGACGCCACCCTCGCGTTGACGATGTCCCACGTCGCGCCGTCGTCGTCGGAGCGGTAGAGGACGCCGGAACCGGTGCCGGCGTACACGGTCCCGCCGGCCGTCGCATGGACACTGAAGACGAACCCGCCGTATGGCCCGTTCGTTTGAGTCCACGTCGGCGCGTCGGCGTACGTGGAGAGCGTCGCGCTGAGACATACGATGAGCCATGCGGTAAGCGTCCGTATCGACGTGCGCCGCATGGTCATTCTCCCTCGTCGCGAGCGTGTGGCTCTCCCGCCGAGAGTGTACCGAACGCAGGCGCCGAGGCGGGTCGCGAGGGGCGTTCACCTTGAAGGGCCATATGGGCGGAAGTAAGATTACTCGAAACCGCGAGAGGCCCGTTACGATGGACACTTCCGGGGAACGCCCCACGCCATACAGCCCGACCGAGATAGAACCACGCTGGCAGGATCGCTGGGAGGCGGACAACGCTTTCCACGCCGCCGAAGATCCCGAGCGACCCAAGTTCTATCTCCTCGAGATGTTCCCGTACCCGTCGGGCGACATCCACATGGGTCATGTGCGGAACTACGTGTTGGGCGATGTGCTGGCGCGCTTCAAGATGACGCAGGGGCACGCCGTCCTGCATCCGATGGGCTGGGACGCTCTCGGCTTGCCCGCCGAGAACGCCGCCATCGAGCGGCGTGTCCATCCGGCGGAATGGACCGTGAGCAACATCGGGAACATGAAGCGGCAGTTCCGGCGCCTCGGTATGTCGTACGACTGGGATCGCGAGCTCTCGACGCACCACCCGGGTTACTACGCCTGGACGCAGTGGCTCTTCCTGAAGATGCACGAGATGGGCCTGGCCTACCGCAAGGGCGGTCTCGTGAACTGGGACCCCGTCGACGAGACCGTCCTGGCGAACGAGCAGGTGATCGACGGCCGTGGTTGGCGCACCGGCGCGCCCGTCGAGAAGCGGCGCCTGGACCAGTGGTACTTCCGCATCACCGACTACGCAGAGCGCCTGTTGGACGACCTCGACCGCCTCGAAGGGTGGCCCGAGCGCGTCGTCCAGCAGCAGCGCAACTGGATCGGACGCTCCGAGGGCGCGCGCATCGACTTCACCGTCGAGGCGACCGGCGAGACACTGCCCGTATTCACGACGCGGCCGGACACCGTCTACGGCGTCACGTTCATGTCTCTGGCTCCCGAGCATCCGCTCATCGACGAGCTCATCGCCCCCTCGGAACACGGCGCGCGCGTGATGCCCGAAATCCAGCGCATGCGCACCCAGACGCTCGACGTGCGCATGGACGAGAACGCCGACAAGGAAGGCGTGTTCACGGGCTTCCACGTCGTCAACCCGCTCAACGGCGACCGTGTGCCGCTGTGGGTGGCGAACTATGCCCTGATGGACTACGGGACGGGCGCCGTCATGGCCGTCCCCGCGCACGACCAACGCGACTTCGAGTTCGCCCGCAAGTACGACCTACCGGTGCGCGTGGTCATCCAGCCGGCGGACGCCCCACTCGACTCCGCCACGATGACGCAGGCGTACGTCGACGACGGCGTGCAGGTGAACTCCGGGCCGTTCGACGGGCAGCCAAACCGCGACGCGATCGCGAACATCACGGACCACCTGGCCGCGAACGACATCGGCGAGGGCACGGTCAACTACCGACTGCGCGACTGGCTGGTGAGCCGGCAGCGATACTGGGGTGTGCCCATCCCCGTGATGTACGAGGACGACGGGAGCGTCACGCTCGTGCCCGAGGACGACCTGCCGGTCGCGCATCCCCGCGACGTGGAATTCACCGGCAAGGGCGGCAACCCCTTAGCGCGCGACGAGGCGTTCACGAATTGCGTGTCACCGACAACCGGGCAGGCGGCCCGGCGCGAGACGGACACGATGGACACGTTCGTGGATTCGTCGTGGTACTTCCTCCGCTTCACATCCCCTCGCTTCACCGAGGGAGTCTTCGACCGGGAAGCCGCGGGTTACTGGATGCCCGTCGACCAATACGTTGGCGGCATCGAGCACGCTGTGCTGCACCTGCTCTACGCGCGGTTCATCACGAAGGTGATGTACGACCTCGGCGTGTCGTCGGTGGACGAGCCGTTCCAGAACCTGTTCACCCAGGGCATGGTCACCAAGGACGGCGGCAAGATGTCGAAGTCCCTGGGCAACGTCGTCGCCCCGGACGACCTGATCGAGCGATACGGCGCGGACACCGCGCGGCTGTTCTCGCTGTTCGCGGCGCCGCCGGAGTTGGACCTGGAGTGGAACGACGCCGGCGTGGAGGGCTGTCACCGGTTCCTGCATCGCCTATGGCGCGTCTTCGACGCGCTGCTGCCGCATACCGCGGACGCCGCCGACTACGACGCGAATACGCTGACGCCGGACGAACGCGAGCTGCGTCGCATGACGCACGTCACGATCCAGCGCGTCTCGACGGACATCCAGCGTCGCTTCAAGTTCAACACCGCGATCGCCGCGACGATGGAGATGGTGAACCACCTCCAGGGTCTGGCGGGTCCGTTCACCGACAACCAGCAGGCGTTGCTGCGGGAGTCTCTGGAGGCGCTGGCTCGCCTGCTGGGCCCGTTCGCGCCGCACATCTCGGAAGAGCTGTGGACGCGCTTGGGGCATACTCAGTCGATTCTCCGCTCCGGCTGGCCCGACGCGGACCCCGACGCCCTGGCACAGGACGAGGTGACCATCGTCGTACAGGTGAACGGGAAGCTGCGTGGCCGCATAAGCCTGGCGACCGGGTCCGGTGAGGAGGACGCGACGGCCGCGGCCCTGGCGGACGAGAACGTGTGCCGTCACACGGACGGCAAGACGGTGCGCAAGGTGATATACGTCCCGGACAAACTCCTCAACCTGGTCGTCGGCTGACGGGCCGGACATCGTCGCGCGGCGGGCAGGTGGCGCACGGTCCCCGCGTCGGCTCATCGCGGCCGGCCCTTGGAGGACCGTGGCTCTTTGACCCCAGAGTTGTCCGCTGAGGAACGGTTGGTCGTGGCCGAACAGGAGCTTGCGCGGACGCGCCGGTTCCTCGAGCACGACGATCGCTTCGCCGCGTACTGCCTGGAGAGCGCGGTCGAGATGTTCCTGCGTGCGCACTGTTCCGCGTTCGGCCTGGTGGCGCCGGAGAACGTCAGCCTTGGAGACCTGGCCCGCCGGGTGGTCTCGGCGCAGCCTCCCGACAGTATCGCCGCGTGCGAGGAGATCACGCGGCACAGCGCCGCGGCGCGATCGGGCAAGGGCCCAGGGCCGCGATTGGAAGATATTCGCGCGTCGCTCGCTACGATAGAACCGATGCTGGCAGAAATCCGGGAGGGCATCCGAAGCTCGACCCGGGAGGAGACTTGATGGATAGCGTATCGCTAGTGCCGCTGGGCGGGCTGGGCGAATTCGGCATGAACATGATGGCCCTGGAGTGCGGCGACGACATCCTGGTGATCGACGCCGGCATGGCGTTCCCCGACGCGGGGATGTTCGGCGTCGATTACGTCCTGCCGGACCTGACATGGCTCGTGGAGCGCCGTGAGAACGTGCGTGGAGTCATCCTCACGCACGGTCACGAGGACCACATCGGCGGCCTGTCGAACCTGCTGCAGCATGTGGACGTGCCGGTGTACGGCGTGGACCTCACGCTGGCGCTGGCGTCCCACCGTCTGCGTGAAAACGGCATGCTCGCCGGGGCGGAACTGCACCACATCGACCCGGACTCGCAGCTCGATTTCGGGTCGATGTCGGTGGAATTCATCCCGGTTTCGCACAGCATACCCGGGGCGCTGGCGGTCGTGGTACACACGCCGATCGGGGCGATACTACACACCGGCGACTTCAAGCTCGACCACACCCTCAAAGGCGACGACGGCTTCGATGTCGGCCGGTTCGCGGAGTTGGGCTCCGAGGGCCTCCTGCTCCTGATGTCGGACAGCACGAACATCGAGGCTCCCGGGCTCTCCCCTGCGGAGGCGAGCATACGCCCCCGCCTGGACCAGCTGTTCCACCAGGCCCGACGGCGTCTTCTCGTCGCGACGTTCGCGTCCAGCCTCTACCGTGTGCAACAGCTCATCGATCTCGCCGTGGACCACGGTCGCGCCGTGGCCGTCACGGGGCGGAGCATGGTGAAGAACGTGCAGGTCGGCACGGACCTGGACTACATCTGGCTGCCGGATAACCACGTCGTGGACATCCGCGACGTGCGCAAGATGGACCCCGAGAAGGTCATGGTCTTGATGACGGGAAGCCAGGGCGAGCCGTTTGCGGCCCTATCGCTCGTGTCGAGCGACAGCCATGCGCACCTCCGGCTCGAGGAGGGCGACACGGTGGCGATGTCCGCGCGTATCATCCCCGGCCACGAGAAGGCGATCACGGGGCTGGTCAACAACCTGTATCGTCGGGGCGCCGATGTCCACTACGGGCCGGGCGCCGGCATTCACGCCTCGGGACACGGGTCCCGCGAAGACCTGCGCATGATGCTCAGTCTGACGCGGCCGCGGTTCTTCATCCCGCTGCACGGAGAGTTCCGGCAGTTGACGCTCCACGCTCGCCTCGCTCAGGAGATGGGCGTCCCCTCGGAGAACGTGTGCGTCGCCGAGAACGGACAGCGGGTCGTGCTGACGGAGGACTCGTGCAGCGTTGAGGAGACCGTGCCGGCCGGGCGCGTCCTCGTCGACGGCAGGGCGCTGGACAACCTGGACGAGATCGTCCTGAACGACCGCCGACAGTTGTCCGAGGACGGCATGGTCATCATAACCATCGTCATCCACCGGGACACCGGCGAGGTGCAGGGCAGTCCCGAGATGGTCTCGCGCGGCTTCATCTACATGGCCGACTCGACGGAACTCGTGGACGAGACGAAGCAGCTCGCCGTGGACACCGTCAACCGGTTGACCGTCAAGGAGCGGTTGGACCAGGAGACATCGCAGGAGGCCGTGCGGGCGGCATTGCGTCGTTTCTTCAGCAAGCGCA
>NYZG01000330.1 GCA_002687025.1 Candidatus Poribacteria bacterium | reverse complement strand
CGCTGCGCGTGGTAGCGGAAGTCGGCCAGCGCCAGCAGGACCGAGTACGCCGCCATCGACCGCGCGTAGTGGTGACCACACTCGAATTCGTCCCATGGGTTGCGCCGCTCGCCGGTGTGCCGGTCGCGCACGCCCTTCACGACGGCGAGGCCCTCCTCGACCATCCCCTCATAGATCAGATGGCTCGCGACCTGGTACTCGATGCCGCACCAGACTTCGTCGGAGTACACGAACGGGAGGGCGGGACGCTCGCCGTGCGGCCAGCTTCCCAGCAACAGCCCGGCCTCATCGTTCAGGGCGTAGATGCGCTGTGGATTGGCGTGGTCGGAGAGATCGCCGCGCCAGTTGTAGCGGAAGATCGAAGCCATCGTAGCGCGCACGTTGTCGGCGTCGAACAGGTCGCCGAGGCCCACGATGCGCGAGAACCACTGCCCGATCATCTGGTCAGACAGGCATCCCTTGCCGTATTGGTACTTCGGGTAGCTGGGATTCAGCGGGTCCAGCGACTGCCCGCCGAACGCGACATCGGCCCCGTGCGAGGACTGCTCCTGCGCCTCGAGCCGCACGTCCTGGATGTAGTAGTCGCCGTTGAAGAGGACCTCGTGTCCCTCGCGGCCGCTCTCGAAGACGCTTCGGTACAGGTCCGCGGCCTCCGTGTCTCCGAGGTGGCGGCCCATCTCCTCGGCAGCGCGCAACGCGCCGAGGTAGAAGCTGCCCAGCATCGTGTTCGGGCCGTAGAACTCGATGTCGTAGGTGTTGTGCTGGACGCCTTCCATGACGCCGTCCTGGTCGCGGTCCCAGTACTTCCAGGCGTATTCGAGCGACCCCTTCACGGACGGCCACAGCCGCGCCAGCCACTCGTCGTCGCCGCAGATCAGCCACTCACGATACACCTTCATGACGCCGCCGAGTTGGCCGTCCGTAGCGGCGTGGAAGCCCGGCTCCGGGATCACGCCCAATGGCAACGGCATGCGGAACGTCATGTGGCCGTCGTCGTGCAGGTTGATCTCGTAGTCTTTCTCGCGGATCGTGCGCTCGAGGCTGGGGAACAGGTAGGGCAGCGCTTGCGCGTAGTTCCAGACGTGCGTGCAGGTGCCCTCACAGCACCCGCTGTCCGGGTTGCCCCCCTCCCAGCCGTAGAAAGTGCCGTCTTCGAGGCGGAGACATGTGGTCGTCTTGAGGATGGAAATCTGTGACGAGACGGCGTCCAGGACGGGCGCGGGCAGCGTCGACAAGAAGAGCGCATCGGCAAATCGGCCCGTGTCGCCTTCAAGGCGCGCGTAGTTCTCCGCGATGTACGTCGCGACGGCCGGCGCGTCGTCGTAAAGCGTGGCGTAATGGTTGCGCCACACGGGTCGCTCGCCGTCGGCGCGTCCCCAGTACTTCTCGTGGTTGGGGTTGTGCCAGACGATCCACACGGGCAGGCGCACGGTCTCGCCTGGTTGCACGGTCGCCTTCAGGCCGATGGAACCCACGTCCGTGCCGTTCTCGATCGTGGCCGGCTCGCGGTTCTCCTCCAACTCTCCTTCGCACGCCTGGTCCCAGAACCGGTGGAGCGCGTCGAACCATCCGCCACGGAACCAGTGGGTTTGGACGTTCAGCTCCTCGTGGGATGTCGCGAGCGCGAGCGTGCCGTACCGGGCCGAGAACGGGTCGTGCTTCGCGCTGCTCATCTTCAGACCGCGTGCGGCGCCGTCGTCGAAGTATTCGATGCGGCCGTCGCCCGTATCGGGGTGGCCGACTTTGTTCTCCAGGTTCGCGAAGAGCGTCACGTCGACCGGCGCGTCACCCGGGTTCGTCAGGATGAAGGTGAAGAGCGCCGCGGGAAGGCCGGAATCGTCCGGGTTCAGCGGGATGAAGGGGTTGAACGCCTCCATGGCGACGTCGAGCGGGACGCTGTCGTCGTCGAAATCCAGCCGGGCGCATGGGAACTGCCCGGTGAACTCCACGGAGGAGAAATGCGGCAGACCCGACCCGTCCAACCGAGTGACTCCCCAGCCGCGACCCGTATAGCTGCCACCTGCGACCGGCCCCTGGACTACCCGCGTGATGGGATCCGACCCCTCGCGTTGCGCGTGCAGCGTGAAGAACGTGTAGTTGAATTCGAGGCCTTTGGCCGGGCGGTTGAATATCTCGAAATCGTACAGCTGACCCCAGCCTCCGAGCGAGATCATGCCCGTGCCGATGCCGCCGAGAGGGAAGCCGATGTTATCCAACTCGCGTCCGCGGTACGCGCGAGGCGGGCCTGGGTTCAGCAGGTCTTCGCGCGAGTACGGGATCTGGGGGTTCGCGGCCTTCACGTCACGTCCTCCGGCGTGAGTAGTCGACGGTCCCGGCGCCCGGGCGGTAGAGGTTATAGCTCGATCAGAGCCGGAGCGGAAGGCTGACGACGACCGAAGCCGTGCGGGCGCGCGACCCGGGCCTTCGCGGGCGTGCTCCGCGCGGTCGCGTCAACCTGACCGGCATCGTCCCTCGACGGGCCCCTGTTACGGGCGCGCCGCGGCGCCATGGCAGGGGCCGGGAGCGTCCGTGTAGAAACGCATGAACACTGGCAAGCGTAGGTTGTGAGACGGCATCCCTCCAGCAAGCCGCGTCAGTACCAGGGCACGCCGACATCGCCGCCCTATGAGACGGCGTGCCGCACTCCTGCTCACATACCCAAACAGATGAAGGAAAGGACGGCGGCCGATGCACACCGGCCTCGAGTATGACTTCCGCTACGATCCCATGAGATTCGCAACGGAGAGTGACTCCCTACAGGCGGCCCTGGTGCGACGTGTCGTCCTGAGGCAGCCCAGGGCGGGCGACGACGCGACTATAGAGGCGCACTTCCAGGAGATACTCGCCGGACAGCATCCCGACGGCGCCATCGATCATGTCTGGATCGAGGGTCGTGAGGACACCGTCACGATGGCGCGTCACCTCCTGGAGATGGGCTGCCCGGAGGACCGGCCGGAACTGGCGCGAGCGGCAGGCGTGGTTAGGCGCCAAGCCGTCAACGGCGAGCATGTCGCCGCTCGCGAGCTGTGCATGCTGGGCTTCACCGACATCCCGGCCGTCCAAGAGTCGCTCGCGGCCATGGTTGCCACGATGGGACAGGAGCTGGAGCCGAGCCGGGGCTGTCCCGGGTTCCCGAAGGCCGACGCAATACTGGCCCTTTGGGCCGGACGCGAGCTTGTAGACGCGGACGATGCGATCGCCGACGGGCTATCGCAGATCGCGGACGCGTTCGAGCTACCCGGCGGCAACGTGAGGCTCGGCTTCTACGAGCCGTGGCAGATCGTGAATATGGTCGCGATCGTCGATGATCCGGCCGCCACTCGACTCGCGCGGCGACTGGCGCCCATGCTGCTCCGTCTGCAGGAAACCGACGGTAGCTGGGGGCAACACCATTGGGACGCGCAGGGGAAGTACTCGACGGTGTGGGCGTTCCAGGCATTGGCGAAACACGGCCTACTCGATGAACTCCTGCGGCTGCCTCCGCTGCCGGCAGACTGGAACGTGGTCCGCTCGATTCCCGCGCAGTGCGAGGAGCCACTCAACATCGCCTGTGCCGACGGCAAGCTGTGGCTGCTCGATGCCAGGGAATCGGCCGCGTTGCAGATATCCCCAGAGGACGCGACCGTGCTGCGAAGGGTGAAGCTCCCTGTGCTCGGGTCGCAGCAAGCGTTTGCGGCAACGGGCGACGCCTTCTATTCCGTCGCCCCAGGTGACGCCGGGTCCACCGTCCACGAGCTGGACATGGAGACCGGCGAGGTAAGGTGGCGGTTCACGCTCAGAGACAGCGAGGCCGTGAGCGTCTGCAAAGTCGGCGACCGTCTTGTATTCGGTGACGGCTGGTCCGGGGGCGCGAAGGCGCTGCGACTCGACGACACGGATGCGGACCCCGAGAATGTCCTATTGCCCGTGGCCATGCCGCTCTTTTTGTGTGCGCATGGGGACGAGATGTGGGCCGTCGGTCACTGGTCGCCATTCGTCGTGCGTACCAACATGCGGGGCGAGTTGCTGGACTGGGGTGAACGGCCCTTCGGCCGCAACCCCCTGGCCTGGGACGGCCACGTCCTGTGGGCTCTGGATCGCGAGCATCGGCGCATCTGTGTGATTGAGAAGCGCGCCGAGTAAGCTGCGCCACCTGTCAAGGAGTAACGCGCCGGAGCTCGACATCATCACCCCGGCCATCGCCGATCTGGCCATCCCGCCTGCCGCTCACGCTTGGGCGCGCGGTCTGCCTTCACACCACCTTCCGACTGCCTCGCGGCCTGTTCCGCACTGTACGGGAGCCGTTGGGGGCCCTCACTGTCCGCCTTCCGAGGGCAGCTACTGTGTCGCCCCGCGGACGCGACACAGGGCCTTCCGTTGGAACGTCTGGAAGCGCGTACTGCCAGGCTGACGGCGCCTCCTGAGATATTCCTGGGGTGTTCGCCGTCCTGTTGCTGCGCTACCAAAGGCCGCTGTACCGGCTGTGCTATCGCATAGGCCGGTATCGTGAGGAGGCCCTGGGCCTCTGTCAGGAGGCGTATCTCCAGATGCATCGCTATCGATCTGGCTTCGAGGGACGGCGATCCATCGAGACGCGGGCGAGAGGGATCGCCGTGAAGCCGCGACTGTGGGCAATCGACCGTCGAGCCCGCCACGGAATCAACGGTCGCTCGTGGTTTCGTGGTCATGCCTCTTGACACACATCCCACGCGGCCGGTAAGAAGCCTAAGAGGCGCCGAACCGCTCCTTGGCTGAGCTTTCCGGCGATTGGCGCGGGGGAGAGTGGGCGGAGGAGCAGCGGAGTCGCCCAGATCACCAACTCAATGCAACGCGGAGACCACGATGAACGCGATCAGAGACACTGCCGAACGGTTCTTCTTGGCGTGTGAAGATGGCAAGGGATGGGACGTATGCCAGGAGTTCTGTCACCCAGATGCGACGTTCTCGGCCCAGGCCCCTGCACTCGGCGAAATCACGACGGTTCAGGGCTATACCGACTGGATCAAGGGCCTGTACACATTCGTCTCTGGCGCGCGATACGATCTGAAGTCCTTCGCGGTCGATGAGGACAGGAACAACGTCACCACGTTTGCCGTATTCCACGGAACGCACACCGGTGAAGGCGGGCCGTTGCCGCCCACGGGCAAGAGCGTCTCCACGGACTACTGCTACTGCCTACAGATTGAGGATGGCCGCATCCGCCACATGACGAAGATCTGGAACGACGGCGTTGCCATGGCGCAGCTCGGATGGGCGTAGGCGCCGCGCGCTACCAGGGGAGAAACGCGAGCGATCGGCGTTGCACATCAGGTCGGTAGGCAGGAGGGGCGCGTACGCCATAGCGGCGGCTATCGGAACGTCAGTCGCCGTCGACCGCATCCACCGCATTCTGAAGGCGGCAGAACGTCCGCACGTCGGGCTCTTGCAGCTTGCGGGTATGGCCCGCGCCATACCTCGCGACGTCGCGTCCCAGCGCCGCCGATACACGGGTGCGCGCCGCTTCCGCGACCGTGCGCGGTTATCCTCTCTCCCTACCGACCCGTGACAGCTTGATCTTCTGGCGAAGTAGCATCACCTCGTAGCGCCAAGACCTACCCACAGCCGGCTGGACACATCCTCGAGCGGATCACATTCCCCTCTGTCCGCGGCTCGTGCGAACACAACGCCGGGATGCTCTGCACGCCTTGCTCGGGCCAAGACGCCATGGCCGGTCGGCATGGCATTTCGTCGGATATTCCGGCTGAGAGTCTCTGACCGCAACACAGCTTCCGCAATCCCCCTGCGCGACCCGGCGACCCGGGCGAACACCTCCTCCGGCGTCAGTCCTTCACGCCACCCATGGCGGATCGGGACAAGCCGTTTGTGGACATCAACGACGTTCCCGAAGGCTCCCACAAGCTGCGCGGCCCGATAGATATTCCCCCGCGCGCCGCTGTGCAGCATTAGGCTTACTGGCCCGAGATCGTTGTCGGTAAATGCTCGTTGAGAGTTCATCCATCCCAGGATCTCCTCAGCATACGCATCCCACTGCTCAGGGCGGTCGCCTTCCGGTTCAGGCGGTCGGGCCAACGTGGCGCCAAGGAAGGGACTCATCGAGGCCCCCGACTCATGCGCGACCCGAAAGCCACGCCACATCAACCGCTGAGAGGCCTCCAGGGCCTCTTGCGCTCCCTCCCGGTTCAGGATCTTCCGCAGCGCGTCAGTCAGCGTGCGTTGTGTCACGATCTCACCATCCGTGGCGACCTCCGTGCCTGCCAACTCGGAAATCTCGTCGCGGCCTTGAGGTGAGAGGCCTAGGGACGCAAGACCAAACATCGCATCCATCTTGGGGCAGAGCGCCCGGATCAGCCCTGGGTCACGCGAGAGGTGGGCGACTAAGGCCAGCCTCTTGCCCGCGTCCCTCTGTCCATCTTCGGTTATGGGCAAGAAGACGCCAGCTTGATCCCCATCGAAGTCGAGGTCCATCACCTCACACACCAGCGGGTGCAGGCGCATCGTGCGGTCCCGAGACCGTAAGGGACGGAACGCAACGAACGGCGTCGGCATCATCGACGCGCGATACACGACCACCCACGACTGCGCCATCACCTTGTCGAGCACCTGCGTTGCCAGCCGGCTGCGCCCGCGCACTTCCTCCTCACCGCCCAGTTCTCGGATGACCAACGGCCCAAAAAGCGTCCAGGCGATCTCGTCTGCGAGGCCCACCTGGTCAAAGCCGATATCCCGTCCCGGCGCGATGACCGTGCGAGCGCAGAAGAGCGGCCGGGCCCCGAACTGGATGTGGTGAGGTCGCAGCAGCGCCTCGAAGAACTCCCTCACCCGGGTGTCGAGTTGAGCAGAAGCCGCTGTGACCAGGGGGTCGGGCGCATTGCTTTCGACCATGCGCGCCAGTCTATCGTTGGCCTCGGTGAGTGCGTGGTATTCCGGCAGTTGCTCGAACACGCCCACTTCATCCAGATCGTGGTCGGGCAGATAGGGGTGCGGGACGGGGCGCGCGAGTCTGAGGGATGGTCCCTCGGGCTCCCCAAACCCGAACGTCAGTGTTTCCCCGTGGATCTCCGCGCGGATACCCGCGGCTCCCAGACGGAGCGCCAAGTCGACGAACGTCGGAGACGGCGGCCCTGCCTGCCTGACCGGGCCCGCAGCGACCCGTGCGGCGAGTGTGTCGTTGTCTTCTCGATCTGTCGCAGACGTGTTGTACAGCTCCGAGACGACCTCATAGGCCTCTGCTTCGGAGAGAGCGGCGTATTCCTTCTCGCCCGGTGACTGCGCGGCGGCCTCGCGGTCGGCCACGTGGAGCTTGTTTCGCGCGATGTGATGGGTACGACCCCAGTACACCCATCCGACCGTGCTCGGCCGCAAGAGCCGCGTCTTGTCAGTGGTGAGGATTTCCATGCCATCTTCGGGAAGGCCCGCGTCTGCCAGACGTTCTCGGAGTTCCGCATCGCGTGGCGCCTGGAACGGGGGTACTACCGCCGCCTGTCCCTCAGCTTTGGCAATTCGGCCCATCAGCGCCTCGCGAACCACGCCGAAGTTCATCCGCGTGGGCAGGCCGCTCAGGCTGGTAATGAGATCCACAGGCGTTCCATCGGGCAGGTGTGGCATATCCACGTCTGGCAGAATGCGACTCACTACTCCCCTCGCCCCGTGCCGGTTGCTGAGCTTGTCCCCGGCTCAGCGGGGTGAGGGTAGCCCGACCGATTCTGCTCGACGCGCCGGCCCCGGGATGACGAGTGCTCCAGGGGCTGCGGCAGCTGACGATGCCGTGTCATGAGCTGCGTTTCACGGGTCAGGCGGCTTCTGCGAACGAGACACTATCCTAAGAGTGTCTCGGTGGGGATGAACGTGGAGTGACGGTTGTGCGCCCTCGCCATGCCTGTTATGTTCCCCAGCCCCGGCACAGGATGTCGTCCAGACCATGGCGCCGACGCACACCGATCCAGATGTCGGCACGCCAGACCAACCGCAGCGAGGCCGCCTAAACTTCGGCGCGGCGCTTACGGACAGCATTGGCTTCTGGGTCGGCAGTTCCTTCTTCGACCCGCGCTCGATCCTACAAGAATTCATGACGCACCTGACCCGATCCAACGTCGTCATTGGGCTCATGACATCTGTCGTATCCAGCTCGATCTGTCTGACACAAGTCCTCGTCGCGAATTACGTCGAACGACTGACCGTCAAGAAGTGGTACGTCGTGGCCGTAACAGGGTCGGCCCGCGCACTGTTCCTCGGTTTGGCGGTGCTGACGCCCTTGCTCGCCGTGAAACATCCCAAGGCGATGGTCGTCCTACTCTTGGCACTGCTAGCAGCGTACTACCTGCTGCATGGCAGCAGCGTGCCGGCCTACTCAGCGATGATCAGCAAGATCGTCCCTACACGGCGAAGAGGTCTGCTCTTCGGCCTGGGCGCCACCGTCGCGAACTTGCTGACAATGGGAACGGGATCGGTGATTTCGTTCATGCTACGCTCCGAGGCCTCGTGGGGCGGCTTTCCGAGTGGCTTCGCAGTGTGCTTCGGTATCGCATTCGTGATCCTGACCGTAAGCCTTCTGCCGCTGGCATTCGTGGACGAACCACGCGACGCCGCTCCGGCATCCCAGCGAACGATGGCGCAGTTCCTGGGGGAACTGTGGATGATTCTGAGGACGCGGCGTGACTTCCAGTTGTTCATCGTGGCTACGAGTCTGTCGATCTTCGGCGTCTCAGGAACCGCGTTCCACATGACTTACGCGATCCGCGAACTTGGCGCCCGGACGGGAGAGAGCGGCTGGTTCACGGTTGTGCTGTCGCTGGGCGCGCTCACATCGCTCCTCTGGGGGATTCTGGCCGATCGCACCAACTACCGCACGGTGCTTGTACTCACGACGATCCTGGTGGCTAGCGCCAGCGCGTGGTCGGTGTTCGCGTCGTCGCTCGCCCTGTTCTATCCCGTCGTGTTGGTCACCGCTGTAGGCATGCGTGGTTTCAGCCTGGCGGCATATGCGATACAGATGGAGTTCGGTTCGCGCGCGGAAGTCCCTCGTTACGTGGCGCTGACGTTCTCCGCGCAGTTCATCCCACGGCTGGCTGCTCCCGTGCTTGCTGGGCTGCTAGCCGACGCAGTCGGATTCCGCGCTGTATTCGTATGCGCGACGCTGAGTTCGTTGCTCTCGCTCACCGCGATTGTATTCATGCGCGATCCACGGGGCTCCGACGCGGATGAGAGAGTGGCATGGTGAAGATCGAGGCGTTCGGCGCGCGTGTGTCGTCTTCTGCACAGAAGAGCGACACGTCGCTCTCTCCTGCCCTCTCGAAGTCAGTGGCCATCAGGGCGTGGATCACACGGATTGCGACACGCTATCGCAGCCCTGTATAGTATGCGACGCGTCTTCCGAAGAGGGTGTCCACATCCATGCCCTACCAATACAAGCGAGAGCCACTCACCACCGACGAGGCAGATCGCCTCGTGAACGCGGCTGAGAGCTTCGAGGAGAAGCTCGTCGTCTTGACGGATTCCGGGCTGCGTGTTGAGGCGAACCCGTGGCGCCAACGGTGAGTGCGCCGGCGCGGCCCGCGCCCGTGGCGACTTTCAGCGCGCCGGACGTCATCGTGTCCGGCGTGGGGGTCGCGCGTCAGGTCGGGGAGCAGGCCGCGAGACTCGGCGCCACGAGGGCGCTCATCGTCACCGATCCGGGCATCGCGGATCTGGGGATGTCGGATGATGTGGCGCGCGACCTCGCCGCCGCCGGCCTGGCGGCCTCGACGTTCGCGGATGTCACCCCCGACCCGACGCTGGCGAACGTGCGGGACGGGCTCGACCTGTACCGACGCGCCGGCTGCGACGTGATCGTGGCGGTCGGCGGCGGTAGCTCGATCGACTGCGGCAAGGGCATCGCCGTCAGCCTCACGAACGACGGCCATCTACCGAACTACATGGGCGTCGACAAGATCCCCAACCCGGGCGCGCCGCTAATCGCGATACCGACGACAGGCGGCACAGGCAGCGAAGGCACCAAGGTGACCGTAATCACGGACACGGACGCCAACGTGAAGGTGATGATGAGCAGCCCGAACCTGCTCGCCCGCGTCGCGCTGGTCGACCCGCTGCTCAGCATGACGACGCCCGCAAAGCTCACGGCCGCCGTCGGCGTCGATGCGCTCACGCACGCCATCGAAGCCTACATATCAAAGCGCGCGAATCCCATCACGGACGGCCTGGCCTTACAGGCGACACGTATGATCTCCGGTTCTCTGCGACAGGCGTGGGCCGATGGCTCGAACCTGTGGGCGCGCACGGAGATGATGCTCGGGGCGAGTATCGCCGGGATGGCGTTCAGCAATTCGTCCGTGGCCCTCGTCCACGGCATGTCGCGACCCATCGGCGCGACCTTCCACGTGCACCACGGCCTCTCCAACTCGGTGCTGCTGCTGGAGGTGATGCGCTACTCGGCGCCGGGCGCCCCGGAACGGTTCGCCGACATCGCCCGCGCTATGGGCGAACCAGTCGACGGTCTGTCGCCGATGTCACGGGCGGATCGCGCCGTGGAAGCCGTCGCGCGCCTCCTGGCCGACGTGGAGATGCCGCGCCTGGGGGAAATCGGGATCGACCGCGACGCGTTCGACGCTGCGCGGACGCAGATGGCCGAAGACGCCCTCGCCAGTGGAAGTCCCACCAACAATCCACGCCAGGCGACGGCGGACGACATCGACCGCCTTTACCGTGCGTGCTGGTAGCGACGCCTGGCGCAGTCGCCCGCGTCACACACCCGCCGTAGAGAAGTACTTGCGGAACTGCTCGGCGTTGTAGGTGAGCACGGCCTCGGGGTCGTCGGGGTTTATGACCTCTACCGAGAAGAACCCCTGGAACCGGTCGGCGTGGAGAAGATCGATCACGCGCTGGTGCTCCGCCTCGCTCATCGACCCTACGCCGGCCGCCTGCGTGCCGAAGTGCAGGTGGGAGACGAGACCCTTGAGATACCCGTACGCGTCATCGACGGACTGGCCGCGACGCACATGATGACCGGGATCCCACAGGACCTTAAGGCTTGTGACGTTCGCCTCGTCCACGATCCGCTTCGCCCAGTGTCCTCGCATGTTCGTGTGCGTCTCGACGAGCACGTCCACGCGGTGCTTCCGCGCCCACTCATCCACGGACGCGTACGATTCCGCCGCGAGACTCAGGACGGCGTCGCGGGCGCCCTCATCGTCCTCGGGAACGGGATCGCTGAACGTGCGTATGCACGGCGCGCCGGCCTCAGCCGCCAACGCGATATGCTTGCGGAGGGCCTCCCGATGCGGCTTGTGCTCCGCGGGATCGGCGGAGTTGAACTTCACGCCCGTGGCGATGCAAGTCGCGGCGATGCCGGCATCCTCGAGCGTCTTCCGCGCCTGACGAACCTCGACGTCCGAGGAATCGAGTTCAATCCCGTGGAGGTGCCCCCACTCGACTCGGAACTCAATGCCCTCGTAGCCGTGTCGCTTCGCCGACTCGACCAACTCAGGCAGCGTCTGCTTGGGACACACCGAACTCATGAACGCGGTCTTCATCGCTCTCTCGCCCTCTTGTGGTCCGCGGTCGCTCGGCCCATCGTATCACCGAGCGGGGCGAGAGCATAGACCGCTGAAGGCGTAGCGACGACGCGCGTGGCGGCGGCCCTGGCTCCCAACGTAGGGGCGCCAGGGCCGCGTGAGCGTGCTACTTGCTGATGACCATGCGCCTTACGGCGCGCTGTTCTCCCGCGAGCAGTTCGTACACGTACACGCCGCTGGCGACGTGTTCTCCCGACTCGTTCCGGCCGTCCCAGTAGGCGGCCTCGTCACGCGCGCGGTATTCGCCGATCGCGCGGCGGCCGAGCTCCAGCGTCCGTACGACCGTCCCGTCCAGGCCGTACACGCGCACGGTGACGTCCGCCTCCGCCGCCAATTCGAAGGGGATCCACGTCTCCGGGTTGAACGGGTTCG
>NYZG01000329.1 GCA_002687025.1 Candidatus Poribacteria bacterium | reverse complement strand
TGTCGTCGCAGAAAATCAGCTGGGGCAAGTGGATCGGCTTCGTGCTGGTTTGCCTAATCGCCATAGCCGCCGCCGGAGCCCGCCGGGTCGTACCCGCAGGTCGACGGCTGCGCCGGGGACACGCGCGCGTTCACCCCCGACGAGGCGGCCTCGGCGATAGGCGATGCCGTCGGGGCGGCGCGCAAGGCGCGCGTGACGCTTGCCGGCCGCTACCGGACATCGTGGTCGTCGGAAGCGATCGTGAACAGCCGCGGCCTCTACCACGCCGAGGAGTCCACCTGGGCGCAATACACCAACACGGCGATGACCGACGACAGCTCGGGCTGGGCGACATCCGCGGCGCGCAGCGTCTCCGATGTGGACGTGGGCGCGACGGTCGACTCCGCCATCCAGAAGGCCAAGACCGGCGAGGCCCCGCGTGACGTCGAGCCCGGCGCCTACACGGTGATCCTCGAGCCCAACGCGACGTACGACCTCATCTCGACGTTCTTCGGCGTCCTCGACGCGAAAGCCGCGCACGAGGGCAGAAGCTGTCTGAGCGGCAAGGAAGGCGAGACCGTCGCGGGAGAGAACATCACCATCGCCTCCGTGCCGACGCATCCAGATGTCGGACTGTCGGCGACGATCGAGGCGGGCCTACCCGCGCCCGAGGTGAAGTGGATAGACCGCGGGAAGCTCGCCAATCTGCGGTACTCGCGCTACTGGGCGAGCGAGAAGGACCACGCGGTGACGCAGCCCGTGAACTTCGTCATGGACGGCGGCAAGGGCTCCGTGGACGACCTGATCGCGTCGACGGAGCGGGGCATCCTCGTCACGCGGTTCTGGTACATCCGCTTCGTCGATCCCATGACGTTCCTACTCACGGGGATGACCCGCGACGGCCTGTTCTGGGTCGAGGACGGCGAGGTGCGCCACGGCATCACGAACCTGCGCTTCAACGAGAGTCCGTTGAGCGTGCTGGCGAACGTGGAGGCGATGAGCGCTCCGGCGCGAGTAGGCTCCCCAGCGATGGTCCCCGCGCTGAAGGTAGGGAACTTCAGGTTCACCAGCGGAACTTCATTCTGATCGCAAATCCGCGGCCTCGCGAGGGAAGTCGGCGCGCGGCCGCGTCAGCATAGGGAGCGCACACGCCGTGGACACCTACGTTCCGCTCATCAGCACTCGGGCGAAGGGGCCGCTGGGGATCGCGCACCTGCCGAGGCTTTGGCTCAAGATGCTCATGGCGTCCAAGGGCAAGCTGGCAGACGGGTACCGCGCCGGCAAAGGTGGATTCGATGGGACGTTGCTCGACGCTCTCGGTCTGGACGCCGACGACGCCATCGCCTACATCGCCGAGCACGAGCCGACCTACCTCGCCTTCGAGGCATGGGTGAGAGAGCACGCGAACCAGGACGGTCTACAGCCTGAAGCCATCGCGCGCCTGAACGAGCGCATACTGACGTTCCCCAAGCCGGAGCCCGCGCGATCCGAGACGCTCGATCTCCTCGGCCTCCCGGACGATGAGACGGTGTGGCTAGGGACCGACCTGAACGCGCTGGAGGACTGGCACAGCTTCCATCAGGCGTTGCTCGACGCGGGGTGAGAGCGCTGCTGCCTGATAGCAGCCAGGCCCCGAGGGTCAGCGGCATTGCGCGTCAGCGAACGCCACGTCACGCGTCGTGCAGGTAACGCTCTGCAATGTGACGCTCAATGCGCCAGACGGTTGCGCCGTGTTCGGTGAGCTCGTACACGCCGCGTTCGCGTCGCATTATCGCGGACGACTTGTCCATCACAAGCCGTCGCCGCGTCGTCGAGTAGTCGCCGACCGCCTGGGCGATGAGGTACGTCAGTTCGCGCTCGGCGTACGGCCGTATCTCCGGCAGCGCGCGCACCGCGGCTTCGATGGACACGTGGAAGAGCGGGTCGCCATCCCCACGGACCTTGCTGAGCCGCTCACGCGATGTCTCGGACGGCTGATGCCGGCCCCGGCGCGGTTTCGCTCCCGCGGCCGGCTCCGGGGGACGGGGATCTGAGCGGAAGTCGGACGACTTCAGCCATTCCCTGGCGCGTTCGCCCTTCCAGCGACGCGGCTCGTGCACGAGCCGCGCCTCTTCGTCCGGCATGTCCGTTGGATGCTGCTCCAACCGCGCGACGATCGCGGCGATCTCCCGCGACTGCTGATGCCCCAGGGCCTGGTTCGCCGCGTTGCGTTCCCGCGCGTCATCCGACCGCTTCGCGCGCGCCAGCGTGTCCACCGTCTCCGCGCCGCCGAGCTCACCGAGCCCGATGATCGCCTCGATACGTGGGCCGGCGTCTCGGTCCGAAGCGCATGCCAGAAGCGTGTCGACGACACCATCGGCCGCCACTGCTCTGCACGCCCGCACCGCGGCGGCCCGCAACGCCGGGTCGGAAGCGTCGAGATGACGGCGAATGGCCACGCTCACCTCACGCAGCGTCAGGTCGTCGAGGCCCTCGCGCGAATAGGGGGCGCCCGAGTCTACCCCCCGCTGGCGCAGGGCGAGGTCGGCTACGGGACGCTTCACCCACTTCGAGTCGACGGGTTCGCGGCTCCGACCGACGGTCGCCAACGCCTCCAGCGCCCGGGCGGCCTCCGCATCGGACGATCCGTCCAGATCCGCGAGCAGTTCCCGGCAGAAACGGGCGCCCGTGCGGGCAAGCGCGTGGAAGACGGCCCGATTCTCGCCTGCGCGGAAACGGCCCATCAGGAGCGGGAACGCCGTCTCGACGTCGCAGAGCAGGTACTCGGTCAGCAGATTCCTGCTCGACGCGTGCTCCGAGGCCGACATCAGATCGAGCAAGAGCTCCGCGCGCTGCTCCGGCGTCGCCGCGTCACCGTGGAGGCGCTCGACGAGCCAATACGCGCGCCATCCTCCGCCCCCCGCCCCTGGATCGCTGGCAATCCACCCCCTCAACACCACGCGCGCGCGGTGTCGCTTGTCCGTGTCTGTGTCTGTGTCTGGGGAGAGTGCGCCGTCCAGAACGACTCCGAACCCCGGTTTGTCCACCCATCGCAGCATCCGGCCCATAGTACGGAGCAGCGCCTCCTCCGCAGTCTCGGCAAGCAGGCACGCTATGTAGGGGCCGCTCCCCAGCGACGACACCAACCCGCCGAGACGCCCCGCCAACTGGTGTCCCTCGGCCAGGGCCAGCAGTTCCACGACCCGCTCCGGCGCCTTCTCCAGGATGACCGACAGCCGCTCCACAGGCTGTTTCGCGTCCTGGAACATCTCGTTCAGGATGTCGATCTCCGCCTGGACCTCCTCGACGAACTCGTCCGGTGTCGTCATCTCCTGCTCCTGTTCGTCGGGTCGGCGGCGCATCCGCTCTCTCAGTTCCGCGCGCGCTCGGTGTAGACGGCTCATTACCGTGCCGATGGGGATGTCGAGCAGCGTCGCGATCTGCTCGTAGGACATGCCCTCCCAGTAGTGCAGCGCCAGCGCTGTCCTGTGAGGCCGCGACAGTCGCGCGTATTCGACGGCCAGTTGCTCGTGCGCGTGGAGGTCCGAGCCGGTTCGAGCCGCCATGACGGCGTAGACATCCTCGACCGGGACGACGCGCTCCCGCAGCTTCATCCGGCCGAGGTTGCGCGCGATCGCCGCTAGCCACTGCGCGAAGCGCGCCCCATCGCGCAACTGGGGCAACTTGATGTACGCCTCTACTAGCGCGTCGTGATGCAGATCTTCGGCGTCCTCGGCGTTGCCGGTCATGCCGAGACAAACGCGCGCCACCCGGCCGTGCCAGCGACGCGCAAGGGCGCCGAAGGCGTCGCGGTCTCCCACGCGTACGCTCTGCACAAGCGCGGCGTCGGTGGGCCGCTCTTCGGTCATGACAACGGGTTGCGTAGCGTCCATCCGGCCGGGGTCCTGTGCTATGGGACGCGCGCTCCCAACGTCGCGCGTCTTGTTACCATTGATGCGCAGGTCGCCGGATTATTCCACCGGAGTTGGCGGCAGTCCGCCTATGCGTGGACCATGCCGGCCTGGGAGGGGTCGAATCCGATCGGGAACTGCGTGCCGTCAGTGTACACGGCGCCCTCCAGGCGCGCGTCCTCGAGCGTCGCGCCCGTGAGAACGGCCCCTTCGAGTTTGGCGTCGCGCATGTCCGCGCCGCGCAGATCGGCGCGGCGCAAGACGGCCTCGCCCAGTTCAGCCTCGCCCAGCAGCACATCGCGAAGGTCGGCCTCGGTGAGATTGGCTCGATACAGGAACGAACTCGACATGTTCGCCCCGGCTAGATGCGCCTTCTCGAAGCTCGCGTCCGTGAGGATCGCCTGGCGCATGTCCGCGGCGCACAGCGTGGCGCCTTCAAGAGTGGCGCCCTGCAGGCTCGCGGAACGAAGGATTGCCGATCGCAGCGGCGCGTTGCTCAATTCCGCGCTCGACAGGTTCGCGGCGAACAGGTTGCTGCCCGGTTCGATGGCGTATCCGTTGACTTCCATGGTCGGTCTTCCCTAATCCACTGGCAAAGCGGTCATTGCCGCCTCGCGAGGCTGGGTGCACCCCTTCGGTGCACCACACGCGTCTGGCGGCGAGAGGCGCAACGGACGTGCCAACGGCGCGGACGGCCCACGATGACGGGGCGTGTCGGACAGGTGTCCGTTTCTGCGTACAGCGGGTGTAAGGTGTTGTGCGTACACGGCGGGCCGCGCGTGGCGTCGTATCAGGTCGAGGCTGCCTCTCGGACCTCGGTGAGCCGCGAGACCGCGGCGAACTTGAGGCCGCCTGCTATCGAAACGGCGTCAAAGACCAGCGCAATCCGCTCGTGGAGCCGCCGATCGCCCGACCGGCGAGCGCGGGAAGGAACACCAGAGGCAGGCTGACGGCGTTCCGGAAGGCGATGTGGCTGGGACGACGGTCGTCGGGAGCGATCTCGGTGACGACAGCATTGCGGGCGATATGGCGGCCTGACGCGCGAAGCCGAACAACACGAGTGCAGGAATGTGGACACCTGGAGGCACGCTGAGGGCGGGTCCGCTTACCCGCGCCGTCCATAGTGCCAGATCGGGCACACGTGTAGCCGGAAGCGACGTCGCCAGGCCTTAAGTGTGGACGAGCCCGGTCGCCATGCGACAGACGCGGGCGTCCCGACGGCCTCTCGACGCGAGCGGACCTGCAGGGATGACACCGAGGCCATCGCTCCGACGGGCGCAGGGACGCTACGCATTGGCGTCGCCGTCGTCAGGCGTCTAGCCGCCGTCGCTATCGGAACTGCCTCCGAGGTCACTGCTCTGGCAGCTTCCGCGCGACGAGAACGAGGTTGCCACGCCGCTCCTCGCGCCTGTCGACATCGAACCCCGCGGCAGTGAGAAGCGCCACCCAGTACGCCGGCGTCAGGCGCGTGCTCAGCCACCGGGACGCGAAGTAACCCGCCGGCGTCCAGGCGAGGACGTTCGTCCATCCGGTGTGCGTCAGATCGAACACGACGAGGCGGCCGCCCGGCCTCAAGACGCGGCGCCACTCATGAAGCGCCATCAGCCGACGCTCATCCGACCGCCGGCGCCCACCCTCGTGCAGGTGAAACAGCACGTCCCCCGCAGTCACGACGTCCGCCGATTCCGACCGGATTCCGAGCCGCGTGGCATCCGTCGTGACCAGATGCACGCGGTCCGACATGCCCTCGATTCCGACGTTCCGACGCGTGTGGGCCGCGGTGTGAGCGAACACGGGAGCCGATCTGTCGTAGTCGACGCCTTGGCTGCGCGCGGGACGCGTCCACAGGTCCACGGCAATGACGCGCCGCGCGTCCAGGGCCTTCGCGAATTCGACCGACAGCACGCCACGTCCCGCGCCGATATCCACGAGGCAGTCCATCGGCCCGTCGGCAACCGATGTGGCAATACGGCGCGCTCTCGTTACGCGCCCCTCCGGCAGCACGTACACCCCCAGCCAGCATCCGACGGCCTGCAATCCCGCGCAAGCGCACAGGCCGATGCCCGCGCCGCTCAGCCACACTACGCCCACATGCCGGCCCGCCCACCACGCGCACAGCCCGACGATCGCCGGGACGGCGCATACGACGACATACAGCGGGAGCGCGTAGTACCCGTATCGAGGCCGGCCGCCACCCGTCATGCGAGACGAAAGATGGTCACAGGGGCGCCTCTCCGCGTGCACTCCGGTATGTCGCAGGCCGCCGGCCGGACTTGTCTACGCGTTCGCGCCGTTGCTCTAAGTATTGCGCGTGCTCCATGCTGCGATTCTCCCGTCCTCGCCGCTCCCGCACAACCACCGACGCCCCGGCCACGTCTATCATGTGTCGACCTGCGATCGCCTTCCGAGGGCCTGTAATGACGCGCATCCTCCGAGGCATGGTGACGCTTGCGCTCATGGTCGCGCTGCCGGCCGTGGCAGTGGGCATACTCGTACCCCGGGTGGCCGTGGAGCTGTACGCGCGTTTCGGTCTGGGAGCGTGGGCCGGTCTGGGCGCCAGCGTTGTGGCGGCCGCCGTCGCGTTGGCCGTCTGCACGC
>NYZG01000328.1 GCA_002687025.1 Candidatus Poribacteria bacterium | reverse complement strand
TTCTGCCCGGCGGTTCTTAGGTCCGGGAAGTCTACGCCGCCGTTTCCTACTTACACACCTTCTGAGGCTACCTCCGTGTGGACTGTTCTACTCACCGTCATCTGCGTGGGAGCCGCCCGCCACATGCGGGTGTGCGCCGACTGCGGCAAGCGCGCCGCGTACCGCACGGGCCAAACCCGCCGATGGGAGGGGATCGATGGGCCGGTCGCGGTAGCCGTCAATGTGGCCACGCACGAGTGCGAGAGCTCCTGCAACGCCTGCGGGCACACGTTCTGGAGCGCGACCTAGCTCACGGCTCCATATGTGCGCGCCCGAGGTCCCGCTACCCAGCCTAAGTCGCCCATGGCCGGCCACGCACCCGTCAGATCGTGATCCCGACGCGTGGACCTGCGTCCTCGCGAATTGCGAGGTCGACCGTGGTATACTGCCGACACGCATCCGCGTGACCATGTGGGGCGCCGGCGCCCTGCAGACGCGAGGGCAGACGATGAACGCCATCCGCCTAACCCACGTTTCGCTCGCCCTTCTGTGCGCGTCCTTCCTCGCCCTTGCGGCATGGCTAGGGTGTGGCGAGGACGAAGCGCAAGACCCCGGCCCACAGGACCTGCCTGAACTCGCGGCGGCGTTCCGGGCGACTCCGGTACAGGGCGACACGCCTCTCGATGTCACATTTGAGGACCTTTCCACCGGAGCCATCGTGGAAGCCGCATGGGACTTTGGCGACGGCGACACGAGCGCGGAACGAAGCCCCGCGCACACGTACACCGCGCCGGGGATATACACGGTGTCCCTTACAGTAACCGATGCGAACGGCATCTCCGACGCCGTTACCAAGCCCGACCTGATTCGCGTCGGCATCTCGATCTTCACCGCGCCGGCGGACGCGCCGTGGACGGATACCGGCCTTCTGCTGGCAGAGGGCACGCGGGTGACTATCGTCGGTGAGGGTGACTGGCTGCTGAACAAGAACGACCCCAACGACCCACGTCACGATGTAAACGGTGATCCTCTGGGCAATCCAGGCGTGGCCGGGCCGCCGGGCACTCCCGGATGGACGTCCCGGACATGCAATGGCGGCTCCCTGATAGGACGGCTCGGGGAAGATGGTGAGCCGTTCCAGATCGGCGAGTTCATCGAATTCACCGTCGGCGAGGACGCACGGTATACGAACGGCCTGGGCGAGACCCACTCGGCTCCGACGAAGGCAGGCGTGTTGTACCTCGGCGTCAACGACTCCGTATTCGCCGACAACGACGGAGCCGTGACGGTCACCGTGACGCGCTGAGGCGTCCGAGGAGTGTGAGATGAATCCGACCACCGTCTGGGTTGGAGGCGCCGAGACCACCATCCGGCCCATGGGCGAGGACTACCTCATGGCGGACACCGAGCCAAAAGGGATCACGGTGGAGCTCACGTGCCGCGCATCCGCGAAGGCGTGGCCCAATCCCATCTACGCCGTGTACTACCGGAAGCTCACTGAGGCATACGGCGCCGCGGCGATCCTCGCCTGGCAGGACACGGCCGTCGTGGGGTTCCTCCCGTTCAGACCTCTAGGGTTCGCCTCCGCGCTGCCTCACTGCATCCACTACGTACCCGGCGAGGCGGGAGTCCCGGACGAGTCCGAATTGGCGGCCCTTCAGCGGGCCACACCCGTCGCCTTTGGCGATCTCGACGCAAAGGTCCTCGTAGTCCAGTGCGCGAGCGTCAAGCCGGAGTTGCGGGGCAAGGGACTTGGGACGGCGATGGCGAACTACCTGGTCGATTGGGCGAAGGAACGCGGCTGGGAGCGCATCCAGGGGTCGGCCTTCATCGACGGAGATTGGGGATGGCTTCCCAACGTCGAGTTCTGGGAGGGCGTGGGCTTCACTCGTGGAGCCGAGGAAGAGTCGACCCTGGAGTTCGGCCCGAGCTGCGGGTTCCACATTGACCTCGCGACATGACATCCGTCTGCGGGTTTCTGTGAAACCGGCGGAAGGTCGGGCGCAACGACCCGCCGCGCTGCTTTCTCGGAAGCCGCGTCTCCGCCGATATCAGGAGAGTCGCCACGGTATTCGTTGTGCGCATCATATCGTGGGTACACGATGGACGCGCGACACGCGTCGGCCTGCGCGCAGTTGTGGAATCCCCTGCCCAAGCGACCCATGCCGCGTACGGATTCACGCCCGACCGTGTGCTGTCGGCCACGGACGTCGCAGTCGCCTCCAAGGGATGACCAGGGGATGGAATGGAACCGGAAATCACGAGCCGCTTCACAGAGGCCATCGAGGTCGAGGCGTTCCGTCGCTACGCCATACCCCGCAACACAGTGCGCAAGATCGACGCGTTCGAGAGCTTCGTCTACGAATTCGCACGAGCCGGCGCGCGATACATACTCCGTGTCGGACATACGCTGCACCGCTCCGTGGCGGCAGTGCACGCGGAGCTCGACTGGATCGAGCATCTCGCGCGCTGCGGAGCCGATGTCGCTCGGCCGATACCGTCGGCGAGCGGAGCGCTTGTCGAGGTGATTGCCGACGACCGAAGCGGGCATTTCCTGGCGACGGCGTTCGCATACGCGCCGGGAGAGAAACCTCGAGACGCCGCACATGTTCGCTCCATCGCCGAAGCGTACGGGCAGGCCATCGGGAGGATGCACGCCCTGACCAAGGACTACGCGCCGTCCGACCCAGTCTGCGCGCGCCCGCACATCCTTGACGATATTGAGCGCCACGTCAGGCAGTGGCTGCCGACCGCCCATGAAATGTGCCTGGACCGGTTCAACGTCCTCATAGCGCATCTCAGATGCCTTCCCGCGGGACGCGACGCGTACGGGCTGGTCCACGGAGATGCGCACCGGTGGAACTTCCACGTGGACAGGCGCGGGATTCCGAGGTTCTTTGATTTCGACGACTGCGGGGTCTCCTGGTTTGCGTACGATCTCGCCGTCATCGTGTACTGTTCGGTCGCGGAGAGCGACCCGCCGGATGTCGTCGAGAAATACCTGGTTCGCTTCTTCCGCGGATACGCGCGAGAGAACGCCCTCGATTGGTCATGGCTTCTCGAGATACCGCGGTTTCTCAAGCTCCGCGAGATATACGACTACACGGCGATCCATCGCAGCCTGGACGTGGAAGACCTGTCCGAACCCTGGGCGAGCTTCATGCACGGGCGCAAGCAGCGGATCGAGAGGGGCGCCCCCGTCCTACACGTCGACTTCTCGGCGCTTGCTGAGCTACTCTGATCCTGCTGTCCCGTGAGTCGGCCGAGTCGCCAGCATCCGTGCATCGGCCTTCACGCCGCCCCCTGGTGTCATATCCGGTTTTCGGCCGCCAACATTGCTCATGGCCACGCCTGACTGGTTGGCCTGCCTTGCCACGGTCATGGCGCGCCGTTACGCTCACCGGCGTTGACGGCCGCGGTTCCGCCGTTCGGCATGGGCCGGAAGCGCGGCGACCATCGGCGACACGTTCGCGGATGACGCTCCATCTTCCGTGTGGCAATCAGGCAGCGACATGACCTTGCGCGCCTTCCTCATCGGCATCGCGTGGGTGGTGCTACAGAGCCTGGTGGCGCCCTACAACAACTACGCCGTCCGCAGTTCCTCTCTGGGCGGCAACCTGCCCCTCGCATCGTTCCTGATCCTCAGCTTCCTGAGCCTGGTCGCCAACCCCGTGGCCCGTCGGGTGAAGCCGTCCGCGCGCCTCGACAGCCTCGAGCTCGGGTGCATATGGATCATGAGCGCAGTGGCAAGCGTGATCCCGCTGCGCGGGTTGGTTGGGTTCCTACTGCCGTTGCTCGCGGCCCCGGTCTATTTCGCCACGCCGGAGAACGACTGGGAAGCCCTGATCGTCTCCGCGATCCCATCGTGGGCGATTGTGACCGATCGGCAGGCGGCGCGACAGTTCTTCGAGCGGCCGCTGTCCGGCGCGCCCCACATTCCCTGGGACGCGTGGGCTCGTCCTCTGGCCTTCTGGCTCTGTTTCGGTCTCGTGTGCTTCGTCCTGCTGTATTGCCTGGCCTGTCTTCTCCGGCGACCGTGGGTGGAACGCGAACGGTTCGGCTATCCCCTGGTGCGCTTGCCCGTCGAGTTGGCCCGTCACGACGCCGCGCCGGCATCGAGTAGCGTGTTCTCCGACAAACTGCTCTGGATCGGGGCGCTTCTGCCGGTGATCCTGCACACCGTGAACGGGCTCCATCAGTACGTGCCAGCGGCGCCGGCTATACCCACGCGTATTCCGCTCACGGGTGGTCTGAACACCAAGCCCTGGGCCGCGCTGGATCTATGGCCGGCGATCATCGTGATGGTGTACCCGGCGGTGATCGGAATCTGCTATTTGCTGCCTCTCGGGCTCTCGTTCAGCCTGTGGTTCTTCTTCTTCGTGTACAAAGCGCAATATGCCGCGATATCGGCGTTCGCCATCCCCGTCGGGCCGTGGATAGCCGCGAGCCGGCAGTCGATGGGCGCGATACTGGTAATTGCGGCGTCGCTGATCTGGCTGTCGCGCGGGCACATAGTAGCGGTGATCCGTTGCGCCGTCGGTTCACGCCACACGGTCGACGATACCCGCGAGTATCTCCCTTATAGATGGGCCGTGTTGGCCGCGGCGGCAAGCGTAGCGGTGATGACGGCGATGTGCGTGTACGCCGGAGCCGACGCGTGGGTCGTGCTGATTGTGCTGGCGCTGTTCGTCACCGTGTCGACGGTGTTGGGTTGGATGGTTGCGAGCGGAGGCATGCTCGTCGCGCACGCGCCGTTCTATCCATCGGATTACATGATGATCCTGCAGGGAACGCGTGTCATCGGTCCCCGCAACTTGCCGCTGCTCGCGATTCCACAGCATTCACTCATGCGCGCGTGGGAGCAATTCATGATGGCGCAGATGCTGCATGGCGTGCGCGTCGCCGAGACGTTGCGGCTGAGGCGGTGGCATCTTGTCGGTATGGTGGCGGCAGCGACGGTTGTCGGCCTGGTGGCGTCCTCCGCCGCGACGCTGCACATGGCGTATGCGGAAGGCGCGCTCAATACCGAGTTCGCGCGCCGATGGTTCTCCAGGGCGCCGTACGAACGGGCCGTGAGCCTGATACAGAACCCTCAAGGCGTGCCATGGGTGGAAGTGTACAGCCTCTGCATCGGCGTGGTGGCGACCGTGGTCATGCTGGCGCTTCGGTACCGCTTCGCGTGGTTTGCGCTGCACCCGATCGGGTACGCGGTCGGGTGCAGTTCCCCGTCGTACTACCTGTGGGCATCGGTCATGATCGCCTGGATCGTGAAGTCCGGCGTCATTCGGCTTGGGGGGCCGCGCGTGTACCGTCGCGGCGTGCCGCTCTTCATCGGTCTGATCTTCGGCGACTACGCCATGGCCGGGGTCTGGGTGGTTGTGGGACTCATCACGGGCCAGGGCTACAACATCCTCCCTACCGGACGCTAGACTCGCGAGCGTGTGCCAACCGGCCCCACCGTCCTGGGCCCACATCCTGCCCGTGTCCGCAGGGCGGTCCTTGCCGGGTGGGGTAGCCTGTGATGGCGTTGCGCGCGGATCACCCCACCACTCTGTCATGCCGAGGAGCATCGCGACGAGGTATCTCGCGTGGCGACGCGGCAGCGCGTACCTCGCAGCGGCCGTCCCGGCGGCGGCCAGGCAGGCACGCCAGGTCAGTTGCATCCCCAGTAGAGAGCGCCCTGCCGCATCGCGTTGGGGCTCGGCGCCGTGGCGGGGATACTTCCCGATGCCCGACTATGTGGGGGAGGATAGGGTCCGGTGGCTCTACTGGTCTTCAAAACCAGATGCGGGCGTCAACCGTCCGCGGTGGGTTCGACTCCCACCCTTTCCCGCTCAAACAGCCACCCGGCGATCTCGTTCCAGCCGTCCACCCGCAGCAGCGACTCGCCCGCCGAAACCTGTCCCGCCTGCGCCATCGCGTACGTGGGGATGTCCAACGCCGCGCACGCGCGCGCCATATCCTGCTTGCGACCGATGACGATGCCGATGTCCGCTTCCAGCAGGGCCGCCAGGTCGTTCATGCCATCGCCGACGTAGGTCACCCGCCCGCGTCCCGCCGCGAGACGTTTCAGGCAGGCGCGTTTGTCTCGCGCGGAGACCATCCTGCGCAGGAACTTGCCGGTCGTCACCTCATCGGCATCGAATTCGAGGTCGTTGCTGTGGACATCTCCGACGTCGCCGACGGCCCCGCGGAGCATGTCGGCCGACCAATTCGCCGAGATGATGTGGACATCGAACCCACGTCGGCGCGCTTCGGCCAGTGTCTCTTCGGCTCCGTCGCGCTTGGGCACCTCCTTGCCGCATCGGGTCAGCGCCGCTCGCGGGATTCCGTGTAGCAGGTTTCGGCTTTCGATCGCGGTGAGCGAGCCGTCCTCGATGTCTGAGAAACGCCGCGAGAACGCGTCCACGCGGCCGGCCGGGGTCGGCCCGTCGGGCGGAGACGCCAGCACCGCCTCGAGTGTCTCCCGCCATTCGGCGAAGTAGGAGGACACCCCCTGCTCCCAGGAGCGTCTGCGCTCCGCGGCCTCGCGTTCCGGCAGGCGTT
>NYZG01000327.1 GCA_002687025.1 Candidatus Poribacteria bacterium | reverse complement strand
GGCGGCGGGCGGCCCGCCGCCGATCCGCACTTCGGCATCCGGCGGGCTGACCGCGACCACGAGGGAGGCGAACTTCGGGGATGCCTCCTCCGCGATCGGCCTGGCGACCAACACGAAGCTGCTGCCCGGTTCGTTCCCGAACAGCTCGCCCGTGCGCGGCTGCGGGTCGACGCGTTCGAGGTGGAGGACGATCTCTTCGAGCGTGAGGATGCCGTCGCTCCCGCCGAAGGTCCGTAGCGCCGCGAGAAACTGCCGCGCGAACGGCGAGTGCTGACCGGGACGCCCGTCGGGCACGTACTCCTTGCCGCCAGCGGTGATGTATCTTCGCGTCCGGTACTGGAGCTTGCGCCGGATGTATTCGGCCTTTGGGATCAGCCCGTACGCGCTGTCTATGGCGCGCGCGCCGGGCGCCATCGCGACCATCGGGTCGAGTGTGCCGCTGAAGCAGGAGTCCACGACGAGCAGGACATGGTTGCAGTCGAGCCGCTCCAGCAACACCCGCACGTCCTCGTGACTGACGAACGACTGCATGAACGGGTCGTCCTCCAGCGGCGCGCTGTCCTTGAAGGCCAGGTAACCGCGCCGGATGCGCTCGTCGAAGTAGCCGTGTCCCGAGAAGAAGACGAGGAGCTGCTCGTCGTCGGCGAAGTCGCGATCCGCGAGGCCGTGGAGCGCGGTCAGGAACTCGACCTTCGTCGCGTCGAGGAGGGTCGTCGTGTCGCAGCGGAAGACCTCGCGCAACTCCTTCTCGACCGATTGGGCGTCGAAGGTTGGGTTGACGAGGTCAGCGTGATGGTCGTAGGCGCCAATTCCGACTATCAGGGCGCTGCTGGGCACGGCGTTTGGCGGGGGCGGCACCCGGGGAACAGGCGGCGGGACGATGGCGGACAGGCCCGGCGTTGCGTCGGGCTGCGTCGCCGGCGGCTCAGGTTCGGGCGTTGGCGGCGCAGCCACTGCGTCCGGGCCGACGCCTGTGACGTTCACGCCACGCGCGCGGAGAGCGGGGATGTGATCACGGAGTGCCCGTTCGCCCAACGGGTTCTTTGCGAGACGCACTTCCGTAAGGCGGAGCAGACCCATGAGCGGCGCAATGTCACCGATGTCGTTGTCGTCAAGGTCTACCAGGGACAGGTTGCTCAGCGCGGCTAAGGCGGAGATGTCACGGATCATGTTACCGCGCAGATTCAGGACGCCCAAGTCGGTCAGAAAGGCGAGCGGGGCGATGTCGCTGATCCGACTGCCGTTGAGGGCCAGGAAGCCCAGCTTGGAGAGGCGGGCTAGTGGAGAAAGGTCGCTCACGAGCGTGCCGTTCGCATGTATCCTGCCCAGGGACGTGAGGCCGACCAGGGCTCAGAGCTGCCGATCGGGTTCCCGTCCAGCGTCAGCCCTTTCAGCGCAGTCAACTCCGCCAACGGCCCCAGATCCTTCACTCGGTTGTGGGGGAAACCCAGGTGCTCCAGGCGAGTAAGTCCTGCGAGTGGGCCAACATCGCCGATGGCTTGGTTGTGACTCAGGTCCAGCGTTCTCAGATTGACGGCGAACTCCAGGCCCGTAACATCCTCGATCCCAAGCCGCCCAGCCTGGAATTCATCTAGCGACGCCAGCAGCGCCGGGGTCAGGTCGCCTTCCGGCCGGCGCAGGGCCTCGCGCAGGCGGCGCTCTAGGTTGGCGTCGGGAACTTCGACAGCTGCGGCCGCCGCGTCGCCGTTCGGCATCGTCGCCACGATGTCCTCGGTCAGCGGCAGCCTCGCGCGGAACACGCCTCCGGCGGTGCCGGCGTAGATATACGGGTCGGACACGGCGAGGGAATCCACCGTCATTGACCTCGAGGTCACCTGGAACGGTGGCAGCAACCCGTCGACGGCAGGGGCCCAGGATTCGCCGCCATCGTACGACACGAAGACTCCCCGTCCACCCTCCGACGAGGCCGCATAGAGAACGCCACGGTGCTCGACGATATCCCTGATGAACCCGTGCGTAAGGCCACGTGTGTCCGTCTTCCAGGTGGTACCGCCGTCGGGTGAACGCGACACACCGTGACCCTCCCAGTTCGCAACATGGACCCCCACGCCATCGGTGGCAAACCGCATCGAGAATACCGGGCTCCCCGAGATGAGCGTCCATGAGTCGCCACCATCATCCGAGCGATGCACACCGACATCCCACACGCCCGCGAGGAGAGCAGAGCCAAGCGATGCCAAGGCGCTTACGCGGGCGTTGATAGGAAGTCCCCGGTCGCATGAGTTCCAAGAGCCGCCACCGTCGTCGGATCGGTACAGCCCCTGGGCAAGCGAAACGTACACGCGCACGCCGTCCCACGCGAATGCCGCCACCTGTCGATCTACCGGCAGACCATCACTGGCATGCGTCCAGCTGAGGCCACCATCGACAGACCGATACACGCCTTCGTCGTGGTTGATCGCAACGTTCGGGGGCCGCCACGTACCGGCAAACACGGCCCCGCCACCGACAGCGAGTCTCGATATATAGGCCCCGTAGGGGAGTCCGTCGCGGGAGGGAGTCCACGTGACGCCATGGTCATGCGACCGCATGACACCGGCGCCATCGGTGCCGGCCAACACGGAACCGTTGGGCAGCACCGCCATGCAGCCGTATCTGTTCCCGACCGTGTTCAGTCGCTGCCAAGACAGAAATGATGTAGACCCGGAGGCGACGTCATCTCGCCTGCGATCGGTCGGTGATACGCCGGACTCGCCGGCATCGTCGACGAACACGGCCGATTCCGCCGGCTCTGATCCCGCCGGCTCTGATCCCGCCGAAGGACCTGTAAGCGCGTTCAGCCGCACGTCGTCCGTGCTCACGTACCAGGGCCTGTCGTCCACTCGCGCGTATAGGGAGACCACAGCCTTTACAGCGCGTGGAGGTACGCCCGCGATGGCGCCAACGCGCACCGTCGCGTACGCTGGATTCAGCTGTGATTTGGCCCGCCGCGCCGTCCCCTTGGGCATCTCCAGACGACCCAACACCGGCGGCTCCAGCAGCCCCGGCTTCGACACCGTGACCGGATAGTAACCGCTTCCGGCCGTGTATTTGCGCGCCTCCAGCTTCACCGGCACGACGTACTCGTGCGCCTCAATGCGCGCGAGTTCCTCTTCCAGCGGCATCCGCGAGTCCTGGCTCAGGCTGCCGACAGCCAACTTGTTCAGGATCTCCTGCGCGCGCACCAGATCCCGGTCGATGTTGCCGGTCTGCGCGGAGGCGTGTGTCACGAGCAGCGCCGTCAGTGCGGCGACGCACATCGCGGCGCCGACGGTTCGCATCTTCTGGGTCATAGGGTCATCTGGCCTCAGCCATCTACGGCCAGGTGACGGGAATTGTCTATCCGAATATAGCGCCTCGCGGCCGTGTCGCCCACCGAGAACACAGCCGAGACCGAATCCCCACCTTCCTGCCACAGCTGACACACAGTATCTGTGCCTGTCGCCGACAAGCCTGCGTGCCCTAGCCTGACGGCTGTGCGCGCGTCATTACTTACAGGGACGGCGCACATTGGCGGCGGAAAGGATGACGCGATGGAACGACACGAATGTGACGTGCTGGTGGTGGGGGGCGGCATGGCCGGCATCGCGGCGGCGATCGCCTCGGCGCGTTCGGGCGCGCGAACGACGCTGATCGACGGCGCCGGCTGGCTCGGAGGCATGGGCATCACGGGCGCGACCGGGCTGCACAGCTTCTTCAACGTCTTCGACGCCGTGCCGGGAGCGGCGCGGACCCTCGTCGTCGGCGGGATTGCGCAGGAACTGGTAGACCGCGTCTCGGCGCGTGGTGGCGGCATAGGGCATGTGCGGATGGAACGCGGCGGCGACTTCGTCAGCATGCTCACGCCGGTCGAGCCCGAGGTGTTCAAGGTGGTCGCCGCTGAGACGTGCCGCGAGGCGGGGGTGGACCTCCTCCTGCATACCACGCTTCACGGCGTCGAGGTGGACTCGGGCCGGATAGTCGCGGCGTGTGTATGGAACAAGGCCGGGGCCCGGGAGATGACCGCGAGCGTGTACGTCGACTGCACGGGAGACGGCGACCTCGCCGCCTACGCGGGGGCCCCGCATACGACGTTCGCCGCAGGCGAGCGAGGCGCGTACTCGGCCGGATTCACGTTCCGTCTGTGCAATATCGACCTGGGGGCACTGGAGGCCGATCTCGACAGACGCGGTCTCATCTCCCAGTTGGCCCACGCGGTCAAGCCGGGCATGTCCGCGCCGGGTCTCGTGCGCCTCGGTATCAACATGCGGAGGCTGCGCGACGAAGGCGTCGAAGACGCTCCGGGATACTTCCTGTCGTCGTCACTCCGCCCGCGCGAGCTGACGTACTGCAACTGCATCAACCACGGCCCCAACGACGGCTTGGACCCCACGGCGCTCACGAACGCTGAGGTCGATCTGCGAGAACGCATGCTGAGCATCGCCGAGATGTTCCGCGAGCAGTTCGCGGGGTGCGACGAGTGCTATGCCGCCGGCCCCGCCCCGACGGCCGGGCAGCGACGGGGCCGCGCGATCCATTGCGACTACGAGCTGTCACAGGACGACTGCACCGAGGGTAGGCAGTTCGACGACCAGGTCGCGTGCTTCGGCTTCATCGACAACGGCCGGCACTTCGTCGAGGACGCGGGCGCGTACGGTGTCCCATATCGAGCCCTCCTCCCGACAGGCCTGGACAACACGCTCATCGCCGGCCGGATGATGACCGTGGACCTCGTCGCTCACAACAGCACGCGGAACACGGCGTGCTGCCTCGCGTGCGGCGAGGCGGCGGGGACAGCCGCGGCCGTGGCCGCCGCGGGCGACATGTCGCCCCGCGACGTCGATGTGGCCGCGTTGCGCGGCACGCTGCGTGAGAACGGCGCCATCCTGGAACCCGTACCGCACCCGCTGTGAGGCCCCGCATGGATTCTCTCGAACGCGTCATGGCAGCGCTGGAGCATCGGCCGCCGGACCGCATCCCAAAGTTCGACTCGTTCTGGGCGGAGTTCGCTTCCCGCGCGCGTGCGGAGTTGGGACTGCAGTCCGACGTCAACCTCGACGACCACTTCGGCATCGACATCACCATCGCCGTGGCGGACGAGACGCCGTTCCCGACGCGGGCCGTGGAGCTGTCGCGCGAAGGCGACGAGGTCGTGCGCCGCGACGGGTGGGGACGCGTCGTCCGCGAACGCGCCGGAGCGTACTTCTCCGAAGTGCTCGACGTGCCTGTCAAGGCGAAGGGGGACTTGGACCGCCTCGCCTTCGATTCGCCCACGATGGACGCCCGCTACGCCGGATTCCTGAGGACAGTCGACGCCAACCGAGACAGACGCGCGGTATTCTGCAAGACTGGCGGCCCGTTCCTACGCACGTCGTTCATGCGGGGCAAGGTGGAGTTCCTCATGGACATCGCGGGCGACCCGCCCTTCGCCAAGGCGCTGTCCGACCGGGTGGCGGATCACATCATCGAGATCGGCGTCGAGTCGCTGCGGCGCGGCGACCTGTGCGATACGGGTCTGTGGATATACGATGACATGGCGCACAATCTGCAGCCGTTCCCATCGCCGAGGTCGTTCGAGCGGGTGTTCCTCCCCGCGTATCGGCGCATGGTGCGCGCGTTCAAGAACGCGGGCGCGGCGCAGGTGATTCTGCACAGCGATGGCGACATATCGCCGCTGCTGGACATGCTCGTCGACGCGGGGATCGACGGCATCAACCCTGTCGAGCCCAAGGCCGGGATGCATCTGCCGACGCTGAAGGAGCGGTACGGCGGCCGGCTATCGCTCATCGGCGGGATGTGCAACTCGCATACGCTGCCGTTCGGCTCGGAGGATGACATCTGCGCGGAGACGCGGGAAATCGTCGATGTCGCCGGCGATGGCGGGGTCATCATCGGAGCGCACTCCATCGGCCCGGACATCCCCGTTCGCAGCTACGTCGCCTACGACGACGCCGTTCGACGCCACGCCCCTCGCGCCGCGTAACCCCCTTCGCCACGATCCCGTCGCTCAGGCGGCGAATCCGTTGGCGGATTTCGCCCACACGCGTCGTCTACGTATGTGAATATGCCCAACGACCTGCAGCGGCTCAGTGATCGAATCCTGGTCGCGCGCGCGCAGCGTGACGACCGGGACGCCTTCGGCGAACTCGTCCGCAGGCATGCCGCCGGTGTGTACGCGTGCGCCCTCGGCGTGTTGGCCGATCACCATGACGCGCAGGACGCGGCGCAGACGGCGTTCGAACGCGCCTTCGAGCGCCTGTGCCAACTGAAGGCGCACGAGAGCTTCCGGGCGTGGGCGACGAGGATCGCGTGGACGGTGGCGATGGATCGGCATCGAGAGCCGTCACAGAGAAGGCGTGTGGAGATGGACGTGCACGACCCCGACGGGCCAGAACCGTCCCAAACGAACGGCGCCGTCGAGTGGGAGAGAGATGTCGAGCTGAGGAACGTGCTGGCCGACGCCCTCCGCATCCTGCCCACGTCTCTCCGTGCGCCCTTGCTCATGAAGTACGTCGGTGGCGGCAGGCATCGCGCCATCGCGGAGAGCCTGGCCACCACCGAGAACGCCGTGCAGAAGCGCATTCAGCGCGCGCTGCGGATGATGCGCCGGCATCTGATCGACACGGGCCGTACGGCAGACTGCCTCGACATCCTGCGGACGCGCGGGCTCGGGATCGCCGTCGGAGCGGACTTCGTGGCGCGGACGACGGCGCGTATTGGCGACATGCCGGCGCCCAAGACGCGCCATGCGGGCGTGGCCCCGGGCGAGCTGCTGTCGTGCATCGCCGCGGCGGTCACGACGATCGGTGTGGTACTCAGCGCGTTCGTAGGACTCCACGCCGCCGAGGCCGCCGCCGGGCCCAGCGACGTTACGGGACCAGGCGCCGCGGTGGTCCTCGCTCAGGTGGACCGTCCGAGCGACGGTGGCGCGCGTTCTGTCCCTCGACTGCCCGCGCTCGAGACGCGACTGGAGCCGGCCACGGCCGCGGCCGGCTGGGGCGTCGGGATAACGACCTACGACGCCGGCAGACCGGCCGTATCCCCGGAGGATCCGAGCGACCTGCACATCGTCAACGCGACAGGCACGCACCGCGAAGTAGAGCCTGCTTACGGCAAGGTGACGCTCGACCTGTCGGCCCGACCGCCTTACAACCTGCGCGCGGAGGTCGTGATCGCGCTGGACATCGACCACGGCCGCATGGGCTCCTACACCTCGGCGCCGGAGATCGTGAAGACGCGCGACAACTGGTGGGCGTGCGCCGACGACGATCCCCAGCCACGCGGGGGTCCAAGGACGCGCTTCCGTCCGCTGAGACGCCTGGCGCGCTACGACGGCGAGAAGACGCGCATCCGGCTCGTACACGACACGCGGACAGGCGCGTACGACATATACATCGACAACGACCTCGTGGCTGACGGCGTTCAGCGGCGCTGGTCGGTCGGTCTTCCGGTGACGGGCATCCACGTGCGTAGCGGCGACGCCATCTGGCCCGGCACGGGCAAGCTGACCGTCGTGTCCGGCCTCCACCTCGTCGTGGCGCCCCAGAGCGACCCGCCGGCTGCCGAGGCGGTGGCGTACGATGCCACCATCTCGCGCAACACCAATCCGAACACCACCGACCTGCGGAGCGGCCTGCAGTGGGCTGTCAGGCTGGGCAACCTCCCCGGGATCGAAGCCGCGCACCGCGATCTCACGACGTACTATCCGACCCACCCCCTGGCGGATCAGGCGCGTAGACACTACGCGGAGATACTGGCGCCTGCCCGGGCCAAGCAGGGCCTGTCCGACGAGCGTTTCGACCGGCTTCTGGCGGCGACGAGCGGCCTGACACTATCCGCCGCGCCCATGAGTCCTGCCGACGCGCGCGCGGCTTTCCGCGAATGGGCAACCCAATACGCGGCCGTCACAGAGATGTGGCTGGATCGACAACACGCTGACGGGCGCGGCACCGTGTGGTCCGTCCGCCTCCCACCCGAGGACTACCGCGGTTCGGACTTCCTCTACCGGATCGCCGCGAGCCTGGTGACGGCGTACGAGCGGATCAGTGGCGACGCCGCCCCGGCGACGGTCCGCGTGCGTCCTCCCACCGACCTAGCCGGTCACATCCTGGTCGAGGCCGCCACCGATCCGTGAGCTCCGTCCAGCCCGTTCGCCGGTGTGTTTGCCGTAGTCTTCGCCGTTGTCGCCTCAAGCTGCCGGACCGGAGCGCGCGGACGCGATCTCGCGGACCCAGGCGCGGCCCCGGACATACCGGGTAATGCCTGACTCCCCTTCGCTCACCCCTGATAGCCGTGACGACCGAGCCCCATCAAGTGTATTAAGCTTATAGGGCGCCGGGACGTGGCGCGCGCCGCCCACCTCGCGCCGAGGAGGACCATGCGACCCCACGCCGCCGACACAGATGCCGACACCGGCCGGGACCTGGTCCGCCCCCTACTGCGCCGCCTCCCGGACGTCATCTTCCGCCTGTCGAGAGACGGGATATTCCTCGAGCACATCCCGACTGACGGACGGCGCGTCGGCGCGTTCGCCGATCCCATCATCGGACTGCCCGTCGAGCACGCCCTGCCGGCCGCCCAGGCCGACGAGACGACTCGGGCGCTCGAACGCGCGTTGCAGTCTGGCGAGATGCAGCGTCTGGACTACGTCGCATGGGAAGAGGACGAGCGTCACGTGATCGAGGGCCGGGTAGTGGCAACCGGCGATCGGGATGCGCTCCTCATGCTGCTGGATGCGACGGAGCAACGCGCGCTGGCCGCCGCAAGCGAGGCGATCGTCGAGGCATCGCACGCGCTGGTCGCGAATGAGCCGTTCGGCGCCATCTGTGAGAACATCGTGGAAATCCTGGCGCGCCGCCTCGAGTACGCGTTGGCGCGGATCGAGATTCGTCACCCAGACCTGCCGGGGACGAACGTCGTGGCGCTGCACGGCGACGCCAGTTCCTACGACGAAGCCCTCGGCCGGGCGTCGCTAGCAGTGGGGGACTCGGAGGGCGCGGCCGTGGTCGGCGCGGCCGCGAGCGTGCCGATCATAGACGGCGACGGCGTCCTGGGCTCGATCTCCGTAGCCGGCGACCGGCCGAGGCGCCCGCATCCCGCGGTGGTGCACACGCTCGAATCGGTGGCTGCATCGCTCGTCAACGTCCGGAACAGCGAACGGGCCGCAACGGCCCTCGCCTACCAGGCGCGGACGCTGCGCGTCTACGAGGACACAGGCCGCCTGCTCGCCGCGACGCTGGACCTCGACGAGATACTCGATGCCCTGGCGCGGGAAATCGTCGAAGCCGGCGTCTTCCGCAGTCTGATGGTGGCCCTTGTCGACGAGCGCGCCGAAGTCGTTCGGGTCGTGCGCAATCTCTCGCGCGAGATCGACGGCTCTGTCGGAGACGGCGGGCGCGGGGTGATCGGCACTACCTATCGTCTGGATGATGACAACATCACGCCGCAGGTGGCGCGCACCGGGGAGTTGAGCGTCCTGCGAGGCTGGGACGACCGCTATGACCCCCGATTCAGCGATCCCGAGGCGTATTCCCGCCGGCGCGTGGCGTACTTCATACCGGTCAAGAAGGGCGACCGTGTGCTGGCCGTGCTAGCCACCGGCAGCCAGGCCGACGAGGAAGCGGAGACGCTTCAGCGAATCGAAGACATGTCCGGGCTTCTCGCGCAGGTTGCCGTCGCGCTTGACCATGCGATGCTGTACCGCGAGACGCAGCTGGCCCGCGAGGAGATGCGCGCGGTGATGGCCGGAGCCAGGTGCTTGCTCTGGCATGCGACCGTGGAGGCGGGCGAACCGGAGGAGGACGGCGGCCGACGGCTCCTGTCCTGGGACACGCGGGCGTTCGACGCCGAAGCCGCCCAGCGGTTCATGCAGTTGGATGTCGCCGACGGCGAGACATACGAGGCCGCGTGGTACGCGTCGAAAGTCGCCGACGATGTCCAGCCTATGTACGATGCGGCCGCCGACGCATTGTTCGGCGGAGCGTCCGGCTATTCACAGGAGTACCGCTGCGTCGATGCCCGCGGCGCGACGCGATGGCTGTTCGAGGACGTACACATCGAGTCGGCCGGGCCCGGTAGATGGAGCCTCATCGGCGTCTGCACAGACGTGACGGCGCGCAAGCGCGTCGAGCGGATGAAGGACGAGTTCATCTCGACGGTCAGCCATGAATTGCGGACGCCGCTGACATCGATCTTGGGCGCGCTCGAGCTCGTCGTGGGAGGATCGGCGGGGGAACTGCCGGAGCAGAGCGTACCGCTCCTCAAGATCGCCCGCGACAACGGACGCCGACTGACGCGCCTCGTGAACGACATCCTCGACATCGACCGGATCGAGTCCGGCCGCGTTGCCTTCGACATGCAAGCGATGGAGCTCGCCCCGCTCATCGACGCCGCCATGGAGGCGAACCGTCCGTTCGCGACGGGCCTGGATGTCGAGCTCGCCTTCGAGGGCGCGATACCGGGAATCGAGGTCGACGTGGACGCCGGTAGGTTCGCGCAGCTCATGACGAACCTCCTGTCCAACGCCTCCAAGTTCTCGCCTCCGCACGACAAGGTCACAGTCACGATGCAGGAGCGCGACGGATGGGTGCGCGTGTCCGTCGCGGACAACGGCCCGGGCATCCCGGAATCCGCGCGCGACGACCTGTTCGAAAGGTTCACGCAGGTCGACAGCTCGACCACGCGTCAACATGCCGGCACCGGGCTCGGTCTCGCCATCGCCAAGATGATCGTGGAACGACTTCGTGGGCGCATCGATCTCGTGTCCGAGGTCGATGTCGGCACGACGTTCTTCTTCGATCTACAGATACGCGCGCGTCCGACCCCCGACGAGAGTGATCCCACTGTCGTCGTCTGCGCCCGCGACGATTCTGCTGCGCACGCCCTTGCCGACGCGCTGGACGCCGACGACCGCGTCGTCGAGATCGCGGCGGATGTCGACGCGCTGGTACAGAGCGCAGACGACGAAGCGCCCGACGTGGTGGTCGTCGACATGGCACTGGTCGCTCCGGGGCCGCGCGCCCTGTTAGCCCGCCTGCGAGCGACACCGGCCCTTCGGGCCACTGCGGTGGTCGTCGCCAGGTTCAGTGCGGCCGATACCCCCGACGGGCCACATGCGCGGGGACTCCACGTTCTCGACTACCTGCCTCGCCCGCTGGACGGTGAGCGCCTCCTCAACCTGGTGGTCGAGGCGTCGAGTCGGGGCGGCGCGTCCGCGCCGCTGATCCTGCACGTGGGCGCGGATGCCGAGCTCGCACGTGAGACCGACCGGGCGCTAGCGGACGTCGGGGGAGTGGCACACGCATCGGATACCCGCCGAGCCCGAGACTTGCTGCGGCAGCATGACGTCGATGTGGCGCTCATCGACCTGGCGGCGGTTGACGACGTCTCGGACGCGCTCGACGCCGTCGACGCTACGCCGGTTGTTCTGCTGGGGCCTGCGGCCGACGGCACGACGCCGGAACGACTGCCCGAGTTGCCGACGCGAGAGGATGGGCCGGGCGCCCTTGTCGCCCTCGTGGACTCGGTCCTGGCGGAGTGGCGGGCGAGTGACTGACCCGGCGCCGTGCGGCGCCACCGGGGGTGAGGGGCAAGCCGCGATATGTCTGCGCAGGACGCTTGGCGCGCTGGCGACCACGCTTCCCGTTCGGCGCGTACGACCACATAGTCGCATGTTGCGACGGCTTCAGTTCGCGCGGCCCGGGCGCATAGCGTCGCCGGAAAGCCGCATGACGACCGCGTTCCTGGTCGCTGCGGGTACTGGGACTGGGTTGGCACGACCCGTGCGAATGCATCGCCAACGGCCGCCCCGCGGTTCGCCGTTGGATTGGTGAACATGACCAGAGCGCACTACTATTTCCCGTCGCTCATCCTCGGCGCCTTCCTCGCAACGCTCGGTTGCGGCGAGGCGAGGCACACGTTGGTGGAATCGCAGCCTGTCCTCATTACGCCGAGCGGGCAGCTGCCGAAGAACCTCGTAGGCCGTGCCGAGCTAATCGTCCTTTCTCCCGACGGCGAAGTCACGGCCGTAGTAGATCGTGTCCACATCATCCTCCGCGAAGACGAGCACGGCGTCACAACGGCGACGGTCTCGGCGTCCGGGACGCTCAGCGCGCGCGTGCCGGCGGACATACTGCTGTTCGAGGTGGTGTTGAGGCCATCGCATCCCGGCGCGGCATGGTCCGAGCGCAGCGATGTCGGCGCGCGCATGGTCGACTATCCGACGCAGCTTGCGGCAGGAGAAGCGGGGTCGTGGCACTGGCAGGCCCACGCCACGACGGACGAGCGCATCGTGGACGGGCTCATCGTGCGCGCGCGCCTCGTATACGAGGCATTGCTGTGACGGCTGTCGCCCTGATGGGCCACCGAATCCTTCCGGCGCCGGTCGCCTGCCCTACCGGCTGGCCCAGGTCAACGCAGAGCGAATGGCCGTCATGTGCGCGGTCACGCGCTGCTCGAACGGCAATGAACCGGGCGCCTCGCACGTCAGAACACGCCTTGCGCGGAAGCGCCACATGTAGAGAGCCATCGAGCGGTGACCGTGCCGCGCGAACGCCTCGTCCACCTGGATGACCCCTTCAAGGGCGCGCATGCCGTCTATCTCGGACGCGTGGCTCACCGGGCACACCTGCGCGACATCCGCCATCACGCGAGAGCCGAGTGCGCTGCGTCCGTCGCCGCACTCGAACATATAGAAGGCGGTCGCCTCCAAGTCCTCGTGGCACTCGATGAACAGGTCGAACGCGTCGTTGCCGAGGGCTCGCTTGACGACACGGGCCTCGTCGGCCGCGTCGTTTTCGAACGAGCGGTTGATGTCGATCCCCGCGCCGTTCTCGCGCGTGCCGGCGGCGCTCCCTGTCGGATTGATGCAGGGAAGGGCGACCCAGTCGAAGGAGGCGAGCGTCGGGTCCTCACCTTCGAGGAGACGAAGCACCGCCTCGACGCCAGCGGGCTCGTCGCCGTGCGTCCCAGCGGAAAGAACCAGGCGCGGCCGCCCAGCCTGAGCGGGTCCCGATCGCAGGATGTAGACCGGGTGGCCCCCGACCGTCGCGAGGACATCGGACTCATACCGGCCGAGGCCGGACGCCCGCATGCGCGCGGCTAGGGGCTCGTGGTCGTTGGGAGTGGTCATCCGCCGGGCCCGGCGACGGCTTTCATAGAGAGGCCGATGCGCTCGCGGCCCCGGTCGATGTCGACGACAACGGCAGTGACTATCTGTCCCACCTGGACGACCTGGCGCGGGTCGTCGACCCACGAGTCGGAT
The DNA here is from genome assembly GCA_002687025.1 of Candidatus Poribacteria bacterium. Taxonomy (GTDB): domain Bacteria; phylum Poribacteria; class WGA-4E. The sequence goes on along the minus strand of NYZG01000327.1, from coordinate 6,700 downwards.
AGCTCGGACAGGTGCACCAGGCCGTCCCGTTTGACACCGATGTCCACGAACGCGCCGAAGTTGGTAACGTTCGTCACGCGGCCTTCGAGGACCATGCCCTCCGCCAGATCGTCGATCGTGGCGACGTCCTCGCGGACCTCGGGCGTCTGGAAGTCCGGCCTTGGGTCTCGCCCCGGTTGCGCGAGCTCTCCGCGGATGTCGTCCAGCGTGTAGAGGCCGAGTTGCGTCGCCTCGTCAACGAAGCGGGACAGGTCCAGCTTGTCGGCCAGATGTGGCGCGCCGACGAGTCCCTTCGTCTTCACGCCCAGGGCCCGAGCCATCTCCTCAACCACTCCGTACCTTTCCGGGTGCACAGCGGTGTTGTCCAGGGGATTCCCCGCGCCACGGATGCGCAGGAAGCCGGCGGCCTGCTCATACGCCTTGGCGCCCAATCTGGGCACGTCGCGCAACTCCCGCCGCGACTTGAACGGGCCTTGCGCGTCTCGGTGCGCGACGATCTCGCTCGCGACGCGACTCGTGAGACCTGACACGCGTCTCAGCAGCGGGGCCGACGCGGTGTTGAGCTCGACGCCCACCTGATTCGCCACCTTCTCCACGGCGGCGTCCAGTTCACCTTGCAGCGCCTTCTGATCTACATCGTGCTGGTATTGGCCGACGCCCAACGCCTTCGGGTCGATCTTCACGAGCTCCGCGAGCGGGTCCTGGGTGCGTCGGGCGATGGACGCCGCGCCACGCAGGGACACATCCAGCGTCGGCAGCTCCTCGCGGGCGATTTCCGACGCGGAGTAGACGGACGCGCCCGTCTCCGGCACGAGCGCCACGATAACGTCTCGGGCATCGGCAAGCGCCTTCCGCGCGAAGGCGTCCATCTCGCGGCCGCCCGTGCCTGCGCCGACCGCTACCGCGCGGACGTCGTGGTGTCCCACTGCCGCGCGCAACGCGTCCGCAGCCTTCCCATCCTCCGCTTCCGAGCGTCCCGGGTAAGTCACGGCGGTTTCGACAACGCGACCGGTAGCATTCACGACGGCGATCTTGCACCCCGTCCGGTAGCCGGGGTCGATGCCCATCACAGGTACCTGGCCCAGCGGCGCCTGCATTAGCAGCGCCTCGAGATTCGCCCGGAACACTGCGATCGCCTCGGCTTCGGCGCGGGAGCGCAGTTCGGCGTGTATCTCGTTGGCGATGGACGGGCCGAGTAGGCGCTTGTAGCCGTCCGCGAGAGCCGCCACCACCTCGGCGCCGCACTGAGTGCGGGGATGGACGTCCCATCCGCGCGCGAGGCCATTCAGCACGCGGTCGTCGTCGACCTCCAACGAGCTGGCGAGGAACCCCTCGCGTTCGCCTCGATAGATCGCGAGCAGACGATGCGATGCCGCGCGGCTGGCGCGTTCGCGGTACTCGAAGTAGTCCTCGTAGACGCGCGCGTCGTCCTCTTTCCCACGGACGACGCGCGACGCGAGCACGCCCTCTCTTCCTACAAGATCGCGCAGCTTCGCGCGGTTGTCCGCCGACTCGGCGACGCGCTCGGCGAGGATGTCACGCGCGCCCGCGAGCGCCGCCGTGGTGTCCGGGACATCGCCGTCGGGATCGACATACGCCCGCGCGAGATCGGCGGGCCGCTTCCGCGATCTCCTGGACACGAACAGGGCGTCCGCCAGGGGCTCCAGGCCTCGCTCTCGGGCCGCCTGCGCGCGGGTGCGTCTGCGCGGGCGGTAGGGCAGGTAAAGGTCCTCCAACTCCTGCTTGCTCGTCGCCGCGTCCACCGCCGCTGCCAGCTCGTCGCTTAGTAATCCCTGCTCGCGCAGGTTCGTGAGAATCGCCTCGCGCCGCCGCGTCAGGTCTACGTAGTACGCGCGACGCTTCGCGATCTCCTCCAACTGCGCGTCGGTGAGGCCGCCGGTGGCCTCCTTGCGGTACCGCGCGATGAACGGGACCGTCGCCCCCTCGGCGAGCAGCGTCGCGGCCGCCTCCACCTGCGTGGCGCGGCATCCGGCTTCGCGCGCGACGATGCCGACGTAGCGCGCCTGCAGGAGGTCACCTGTGTCCGCCATTCGTGTCCCTTGCGTCTCGCCGTCATTGGGTGGTCGGCCAGGGGAGCCCCTCACCACGGTCGCGGAGGCGCGGCGCTGCGGCGTGACGCCGGCAAGCGAAGCCTACAGCTCCCGATGGTAGGTAACGCTGGGCAATTCCGCGCCGAAGCCAACCTTCTCGTACGCGCGCCGCGCCGGAGCGTGGGCAGGATCGCCGCCTGTAGTGACGCGCGCGTAACGCATGCCCGCGGCGCGAAGACGATCGAGCGTGGTCTCGTAGAGCTCCGTGGCGATCCCGCGGGACTGGTACTCGGGTCGCACGGCGTTGTTGCCGATGACGCCCACCGGCGCCGCGTGCGTGTAGAACGACACGAACCCGACCACGACACCGCCCACGGTCGCGATCAGCACACTCCCACGCGAGTCGTCCTCGCACGCCTGTCGGACCTGGCGCGCCTTCTCGGCTTCCCAGTCGGTGTGCAGATGAGCGAACAACTCGGAACCGAGCGTCTCGCGGGAGTGCGCGTAGATAGGTCGCCACGCCTCGACGGCGATTTCGGCGACGACATCCGCATCCGAGGCGACGCCGTCGCGTATGGCGAAGCCGGGGATCACGGATTCCACCAGTACGTCAGCTTCGCGACCAGGGCGGAATCTACCAGCTCAACGCCATCACCACTGTGGTCCCACGCGCGGTTGAAGGCGAGGAACAGGTTGCTGCCAGGCCGGTAGAGGAAGCTGAGCAGGAAGTTCATCGTGATGACCTCCGCGTCGCTGTTCCACTGCGTGAACAGCTTCGTCACCAGGTCGGGCATGAAGGCGTAGTCGACGCGTGTGGCTAGGATATTCGCGTTGAACTCTCCGGCGGGAAGGTCGACATGGTCGAACCGGTAACGCCCCCGAAGGTTGAATCGGCCGCTGGGGCGGAAGGCCAACTCGCCCCCGATGCCGCCGCGCGAGCCATCGAAGAACCCGCCACCCCCGCCGGTGACCTCGAGCGATAGCATCTTCGCCTCGTCCGTCTCGACGCGGGCGTTCAGCGTGCGGAAGCCGTACGTTCCAACGGGGATGAAGATGCCGTCGCGTATCTCGAACTCCTCGTCGAGGTACTCCGTGCTGTCGGACCCGAAGAAGGCGAAGCTGCCTCCCCGGGCGAGCTCGAACCAGCTCACGAGCTCGGCGCTGCGGGTCAGCAGCTTGCCGTCGCGATCGTACGTGTAGTCCAACTCGGGTCCGAACCACCATCTGCGCAGCCCGAACGACTTGAGGAGTGGCGTGTATCGCGCTTCGCCGGTTAGGCGACGCATGTTGTCCCGCCGCACGAAACCTACCGCCGGCTCGAAGTTGTCCTCGATGTCGCTGTACGTCGCCTCGACGCGGTAGTCCTCGTTGGACCAGCCGCCGCCAAGGTAGGCGGCGTCGCTTCGCGAGTCCAAGACGCTGTCGGACGTTCGCGCCCATACCGCGCGGAAGTCCATGCTGCTCGTGGGCCGGTACAGGAAGTCGATTCCCCCGGCGCGGTTATGGGACACGTCGTCCTGTCGGTTCACGGCGATGAACCCGATGCTCGACTGCGCGAGCACGTCGCGTTTGGCGCGCATCACCGTGAAGTTCCGCCGCGGCACAAGCCCGACATCCTCGACCTGAGCCGCATCCGTCGTGACGTTGAGCACGCCCGCGCTGTACGGCCCGACCTTACCGGTGAGTTTGCCACCGAGGATGAGCGGGATGCTGTCGCCCTCTTCCAGCCCGATGCGACGGCTGTAGAACAGCAGCAGTGGCGGCGGCCGCCGGAAGCTCGTGCGAGGAATGCCGAAGTCGAACAGCCCGGCGCCCTCGAGGAAGAACGGCCGCTTCTCAGGGAAGAACAGGCTGAAGCGCGTGAGGTTTACCTGCTCCTCGTCCGCTTCGACCTGCGCAAAGTCGGTGTTGAACGTGACGTCCGCCGTGATATTGGGGGTGACGCCGTACTTCGCGTCGAAGCCGACTTCGAACGCGGCTTTCTGGTCCTCGCCCTCCGCCTCAGTGATCCCCGGGAGGGCGTAGGGCAGGAACTCCAAGTTGGCGCCGGTCGCGATGTTCTCGATGCCTGTCAGCTGGCCCAGGCGCGCGCTCTGGTAATGCGCGGCAAACCCGTCCGCTTGACGGAGCGGAATCCATGACGCCTCTTCCTGCTTCCGCCGGACGGCGCGGCCGACGTTCATCCCCCAGACCATGGCGCCGTTCTGCTTGTAGCGCAGCTGACCGAACGGTATGGCGATCTCGGCGGTCCACTTGTCGTCGTCCAGCGACGTCTCGGCCTCCCAGACGGCGTTCCAGTTCTCGTTCCGTGTGTCGCCGTTGTCGGTGACCGCGCTGTCCTGCCTCGTCCCGAGGGGATTGACGCGGAAGAAGAAGCCACTGCGCCGGTCGTTGTAGGTGTCGAGCATGATGTAGACGTTGTCGTTCTCGTGCAGGCGGGCATCGCGCCGCATCTCGTTGGCGACGATGCGATCCATGTCCGACTCGTGGCACGTGAAGCCGAAATAGAGGTTCTTCGCGTCGTAGAGGATGCGCACCTCGGTCGACTCGGTGGCGCGAAGGCCCTCATCGGGCTCGAACTGGGTCATGCCCGTCAGCGGCTCGGCGGAGTTCCAGTCGGCCTCGTTCAGGCGACCATCCACCTCAATGGCTGCCCTCGTTGGGTGAGCGTGGGCAATGTACTGGTCCCAGACCGACTCGGCGGGCTCTGCGGTGTGGACGGCGGCCGAAACGAGCGTGAGCAGACAGCAAGCGAGCACGGGCAGATGACGCATGTGAGCGGGCGATCCCTCCGGCGACCAACGGCAGCGCAACCCGCTGCATCATCCTACGTACCGCCTACCGGCGCAACGCGCTCCGGCCGTGTCAGGCCGCGAGCGGATATCGACGGACGCCGTATACGCTCTCGACATGCACGCGTGTCATTCGGCCGGCAGCTTCGTGCGCCCCGTACGTCTGGGCGGCTCGTACAGCGCGACTTCCGCGGGCGTCGGGTCCGCGATGGGGCACTCCGCGTGCGGGGAGCCCCACGACAGGTATCCCGGCGAGTACTTGAACAGTACGGAGCGTCGTTCGCGGTCGTCCGGCTCCCAGGGCAGCGTCCCGTGAACGAGCGCCTCGTTGAAGATCACGAGCGATCCCGGCCCCGCCGGCAGCTGTTCGACGCAGCCGAGGTCGTCCTCGAGCGCCACGACGCTACGCGGCGGCCGGTAGTTCGACTTGTGGCTGCCCGGCACGCAGGCGAACCCGCCGTCGCCCGGTTTCACCTCGGTGAGTTGCCACGCGGCGACGCATAGCCCCGCCTCCATCCGACCGTGTCGGAAGTTGTGGTATTGGCTTGGGTCGTGGGTCGCGCCGCCGTGTAGCCAGTGGCCTTCCGTGCCACGCTCCATGCGGATCAGACCTGGGCCGTGGTCGAGACGGAATCCCGGCCCGAGTATCTCGTTGAAGAGGTCGATGAGGCGTTCGTGGGCAAGCATCCGGCGGAACGGCTCGCACCATGGGCGGTCGAAGGTGAGCGGATTCTGTCGGAACTCGCCGCGCCCGTTCTCCCGCCGCAACTGCTCCGAGTCTTGCGCCAGACCCGCCGGTCGGTTGCGGATGAGATGCTCGTGAGTCTCGACCGCCTCATTGGCGAGCGCCACCTCGTCCTCGGTCAGCACGTCTGGGAGCACGTGGTACCCCCGCAGATCGAACAGGAACTTCTCGTTGTCCGTCATCGCCTCCCCTTCCCTGCCTTGGCCGCTGGCACTGTGCCGCCTCCCGACGCGTGACGCAACGGCGTGGCACGTTGCCACGCGACCGACACAGACACCACACTCCCAACTCGCGACGAGAAACGTGTCAGGCCGAGGACCCGTCGCGGGTCTTAAGTTGCGTCGGGAGCGCGCAGTGGAGTGGGCGCGATGAATGAGGGAAGCTACGGCGAATGCCGCAGGCCGGCGATCGCTCACTGATCCTGAGAGCGAAGCGCGGGGATCGTGATGCCTTCGGCGAACTCGTCGAGAGGTACATGGGGTACGTGTATGGCTACGCGTACGCCCGCCTGCTGGACCACTCCGACGCCGAGGACGCCACGCAGGACACGTTCCTCCGGGCCTACGAACGCCTCGGCCAGTTGCGGGAGCCGGACTACTTCGAGAGTTGGTTGATGCGGATTGCGCTGTCGCGCACATCGCAGCAGGGGAGGTGGCGACGGTGGGAGACGCCCGTCGCGGAGCCGTGCGACGCCGCGACGCCCGCGTCCGAGGAGTCGGGCCAGGAGGCGTTCGAGCGCGACGAGGACACGCGCCAGCTACTGGACGCCGCGCTCGCGACGCTGCCCGAGACGATTCGCGTGCCGCTCGTGATGCGGTACCTGACGGGTCACTCGTACGAGGACATCGCCCGGGCGCTCGCGGTGACGCCGAATGCCGTGGAGCGGCGCGTCTCACGCGCGCGGGCCCGACTGCGGGACTACTTCCGCCGCACTGGCGCTCGGGGCGTCGCCTTCGATGCGGTCGTATCGGCCACGATGGGCCCCGCAGTCGCGGATCTGGTCGGCCAGACAGCGGCGCTCATCCCGGCACATCCGCCGTCGCCGGCGCGGCCCGACTCGCGGTGGCAGGCGAGGGTACCCGTCGCCGGACCGGCGGTTGCGGCGGCCGGCG
>NYZG01000326.1 GCA_002687025.1 Candidatus Poribacteria bacterium | reverse complement strand
CTCGCATCCGGCGGCAGAGACAGCGTCGTGCGGGTGTGGGACGCGGAAACGGGAGAACAGCTACGACAGCTCGAAGGACACGCGGGCCCGGTACAGAGCGTTTCGTGGTCGCGGGACGGACGACTCCTGGCATGCGGCGGACGGGAGAACGTCGTGCGCGTGTGGGACGCGGAAACGGGGGAACCACTCCGACAACTCGAAGGACACACGGGATACGTCCAGAGCGTTTCGTGGTCGCCGGACGGCCGCCTCCTGGCATCCGGCGGACGAGACCGAGTCGTGCGCGTGTGGGACGCGGAAACGGGAGAACAGCTCCGACAGCTCGAAGGACACACGGGATACGTCCAGAGCGTTTCGTGGTCGGCGGACGGCGACGCCGTCATATCGAAGTCGGAGGACGGGTCGCTTCGCGTGTGGCGCGCGGACACGTGGGATTTCGTCGCGGCCGTGGACGGGAGCGGCCTTGGTCAGTCAGAGGACATGTTCGGCCGTCTGCCGAGTGCGGGAGCCCTCCACCCGACGGAGGCGCGGCTCGCGACGGCGGGCACGCGGCCATCCGAGCGGATCCGCGTACTGGACCTGGACTTCGACCTCCTTCTCGGCGGACGCGGCTCGCCGGCCCCTGGGCTTTCACGGCAGTACACGAACGCGAAGGTCGTCGTCGTGGGCGATCAGAGCGTGGGTAAGACCGGACTCGCCCGGGCCCTCATGGGCGAGGAGTTCATCGCGACCGAGTCCACCCACGGCCGCCACGTGTGGACGCTCGACGCCGGGGATGTGGAACTTGACGGCGGCCACACGGAGACGCGCGAGACGCTGTTGTGGGATCTCGCCGGGCAGCCAGGCTATCGCCTGACGCATCAGCTCTACCTCGACGACGTGTCGCTGGCTCTGGTGGTCATGGACGCGCGGAGCGAGACGCAGCCGTTCGCGGGCGTGCGGCACTGGGCGCGAGCGTTGCGCCAGGCGAAGGGCGGCGTGGCCACGGAGAAGCTCCTCGTTGTCGCCCGGACGGATGTCGGCGATGTGGCCGTCAGCCCCGAGGACCTCGACGCCGTGGTCGACGAGCTGGGCTTCGGCGGCCGCCACGAGACGAGCGCCAAGGAGCGATGGGGCATCGACGAACTGGCCGAAGCCATCCGCGAAGCCATCGACTGGGACGCGCGACCGAAGGTGACCACCACGGAGCTGTTCCGACGCATCCAACGTTTCATCGTCGACCGGAAGGAGGCGGAACACGTCCTCTCGACGGCGGACGATCTGTACGCGGCTTTCCACGCGGCCGAGGAGTCGGAGGAGGACGTGCGCGCGGCGTTCGACACGTGCCTCGGGCGCGGCGAGGCGCTGGACTTGATCCGGCAGTTGCCGTTCGGCGATCTCGTGCTTCTGCAGCCGGAGTACATCGACGCGTACGCTTCCGCCATCGTGAACGAGGCGCGCAGCGCGCGCGGCGGGCAGGGGCAGATCCGCGAGGAAGCCGCCCGCAATGGCGACTTCCAGTTGGCGAAGGGCGAGAGGCTTTCCGACAAGAAGCAGGAGCGTCTACTGCTGGCCGCCACCGTGGACGATCTCCTCGCACACGAGATCGCGCTGCGCGAACACACGGACGAAGGCGACTACCTTGTATTCCCGTCCGAGTTCACGCGCGACCGCGACGACCTGCCGGACCCGCCGGGCAAGGCGGTCACGTTCACGTTCGAGGGCGCCCTGCTGAACGTCTACTGCACGCTCGCCGTGCGGCTGGCGCACAGCGGTCAGTTCTCGGCGCCCGAGATGTGGCGCAGAGCGGCGACGTTCGCTCCGAGTCACGGCGGGCGGTGCGGGATGTTCCTCCGCGAGCTACAGGAAGGGCGGGGCGAGCTCACGCTCTTCTTCGAGACGGGCGCCCACGACTGGGCGCGGTATCAGTTCGAGGAGTACATCCGCAAGCATCTCGACGCCAGGGCCGCGCCCGACACCTTGACGGAGCGTCGCCACTTCGTCTGCGAGGAGTGCGCCGAACCGGTGGCGGACACGACGGTCGCACGGCGTCGCGCACGGGGTCATCGGTCGATGTCCTGCGGTGTCTGCGACGCGCCGGTCTCACTCCTGCTGCCCGACGAGCGTATGGAAACACGCCCAGATTCCACTGTCGAGAAGATGGACCGCGTCGCGGACGCCCGCAAGGCGCAGGAGCAGGCGATCGGCGACGCGTTGGGCGAGATGGAGACGGAGTCGTTCAGGGAGTGGGCCGGCGCCGAAGCGACGACGCTCGGGATCGTGTTCACGGACATCGTGGGGTCGACCCGCATGGGTCTGGAGCTCGGCGACGACGAGATGCGCGACAAGCGGGGGCGCCACCTCGGATGGTGCGACACGCTGATCGAGAGACACGGAGGGCGACTCCTGAGGAGCAAGGGAGACGGTGTCATCGCGGTGTTCCACGTGGTCACCGAAGCGGCGGACCTCGCGGTCGCGGCGCACGGCGATCCGGGAGACCACGACCTGTCCGTCCGCGTGGGCGTTCACGTCGGCCCCGTGAGCGTCGGGGACGGGGACATGGACGGGAACGCGATCGGGTATGCCGCGCGGGTGGAGGCCCAGGCGTCCGCGGGAGGCGTTTGGATCAGCGACTCGGTAAAGCGCGACCTGGATACGCGCCGTCTGCCGCGCCATTGCGGGTTGCCGTGGGTGGAACACGAAGCCGTCGAGCTCAAGGACTTCCCTGGGGAACACACGCTGTGGGCGCTTGGCGCGCCCTCAGGCGACGACACGCGTGCCGGCACGGCGCTCCGAAGCGGCCGGCGACGCGTCGCGCTGCCGGAGCATCCGAAGGTGTTCGTCAGTTCGACCTACACGGACCTCGTCGAGCATCGCACTGCGGTCGCCCGCCAGATCCAGCGTCGCGATATGCTTTTCCGCGGGATGGAGGACTTCGGATCCCACCCCACGCTCTCCCCGTCCGAACTGGTCGCGCAAGAGGTAGAGGCCGCGCATGTCTATGTCGGCGTATTCGGCGTGCGCTACGGCAGCCTCGACCCGGCAACTGGCCTGTCCATGACGGAGCTGGAATACAGGACGGCGTCTGAAGCCGACAAGCCGATGCTGATCTACGTCATGCACGACGAGGCCCTTGTCCCCGCCGGCGATCGGGACGCAGATCCCGAGTTGGTCGGGAAGCTCAGCGTGTTTAAGGAGGGCATCCTCGCCAACCGCATGGTTCATCTGTTCCGTAGCGTCGAGGAACTGGCGCGCCAGGTGTACACGGACCTCGGCGAACTCCTGACGGGAGGCTGACCCGCGCCCGTTAGGGTATGACGGGAAGTACGACGCGCGACGCATACGCGCCGCCGTGGTACACCGTCTGCTCCGCCACCAGCACATGATCCTCGAAGCCGATCTCGCCGCCGACGTTCGTATTGCGGTCGATGAGCGGGAAGTTGCTGCTCGTGATGTGCAGGCGAATGCAGTGACCGCGGAGGAAGACGTTGCTCGTGGGCTGCATCTCGATGAGGTATTCGTAGACTTGGCCCGGCTCGATGAGGCTGGGCTCTCCCCATATCGACTCTCGGAATCGCGCGCGGACGAGCCCGTCGGTGAGGTTGTACGCCGTGCCGTCGGGGTACACGTCGATGAGCCGCGCGAAGAAGTCCGTGTCGCGCGCCGTGGACCCGGCATACAGATGCACGGCCACCGGTCCGGTGACCTCGGTGTCCTCGTCGAGAGGCGGGGTGGAGTAGACGAGGACGTCGTCCCGGGCCGCGTTCGGGCGTTGGTCTACGGCGCCGACACGCAGAATCCCCGGGATGTCCGGCGAGGAGTGGTTCCCACCGAGAGTGGGCGTCGGGTCGTCGGGGTCGTAGGCGTACGTCACGGTGGAGGCGTCGTCGGGCGGCTGTGTGGACAGGCTGCCGCCACCCTCGGCGTGTGGGGCGAGGTAGTAGTCGGTGTAGCGTGTTCGCGCGAGCGGCCACTCCGCTTCGTGTCGCCACTCGTTGACGCCCATCACGAAGATGCGCACGGGCGGCTCGTCGTCCAGGCCCGTGTCGATGCCCTTCACGACGTGATCCAACCAGCGAATTGCCAGGCCGACCTCGTCCTTGCCGGCGTCCCGGCCGAAGTCTCGGTCGCCGACGACGCGGTTCAGGTGGTCGGACGGGTTGATGACAACGCGGACCTCGTCGGTCGCGCCGACGGCCCGCAGCTCCCCATAGCTCCTGAGCGTCGCGCCCGGGTAGTTGTCGTACCAGCCACACATGAGATAGGTCGGAATGCGAATCCGGTCGTACCGGTCGCCGATACTGATCGCCTGCCAGTATTCGTCGTATGTCGAGTGCGAGACGTACTCGCGCCACATGCGGTTTTCCGGCGTGCCGGCTACGGTGTCCAGGTCGATGAGCGGCAGGTGGCGATACCAATTCAGCCACCCGAACGCCTCGATCCTGTCCTGCCCGCCGCTGTCGTAGATGCGCCGCGCCGTGTGGGCAATCTGGATGGCTCCGTGGTCCCGGTAGCCGCGCTCCCAGAAGTCGGCGTTCACGTTCTGCGGGACTATGGCCCTGAGATTCGGGTGCTGCTGGGGAGCCACGAGCCATTGCGTTGCGGCCCAATACGACTTGCCGTACATGGCGATGTCGCCGTTGCACCACGGCTGCGCCGCGATCCACGTGAGGGCGTCGTAGCCATCCCTGGCGTCGTCGAAGAAGCGATTCATGACGCCTTCGGACTGAGCGTGGCCGCGTGTGGACTGGCCGACGTAGACGTAGCCCGCGTCGGTGAATCGCTCGTTGTCGCGCCCGAAGCCAGGCCAGTAGGCTCGCGTGAATACGACGGGGTAGGCGCCGTCCCCCGGCTTCCATATCTTCGTGTGTAGGCGCACGCCGTCCGGCATCGGCATCATGATGTCGTCCGGGTCGGACGCGGAGAAAAGCGCGCACGTAATCGCCGCCAGGCAGAGCATATGTGGCCTCCGCGCGCATTCTCGCAACGCGGGCGGCGTCGGGCAAGGCGCGGGCGGCCGCGGGCGCTTACGGCGTCGCCGCGCATGTCGTAAGATGTGCACACCACAGGGCATCGTGCGACGGAAACGCAGGCGGAGGTCAACATGGCGCGGGCTGCCGAAGTCGTCGTGGTCGGCGGGGGCATCTGGGGTCTGAGCGCCGCATACCATCTTGCGGACATGGGCGTCTCGGACGTGTGCGTCCTCGAGCGCAATCCTGTCGTCGCCGACGAGACGACCTCGCAGGCGGCGGGGCTCGTCGGGCAGATTCGCTCGTCGCCCCTCATGGTGCGGGCGATCCAGTACTCGCTGGAGCTGCTGACGCGCTTCCAGGACGACATGGGTTGTGACATGGGGTTGCGGCGCAACGGCAGCCTGTTCGTCGCGCTCACCCCGGAGCGTCAGGCGGCCTACGAGCGCAAAGCCGCGAGTGTCCGCGAGGAAGGCATCGCAACGGAGTTCCCCTCCGCCGCCGAGATGCGCGCGTTGGCTCCCGACATGGACACATCGGAGATCGTCGGCGGCCTGTACGTGCCGAGTGACGGCTACCTCGACCCGCGAAAGTGCGCGCAGGCTTACGGCGCGCTCGCCGAGGAGCAGGGCGTCACGATCGAGACGGGCGCTACCGTCACCGGATTTCGCTTCGACGGCCACGCCCTGACCGGCGTCGAGACGATGACGGGCGTGGTGTCCACGGACAGGGCGATCATCACCGCCGGGCCGTGGTGCGGGATGCTCGCCTCACACGCTCGCCACACCGCGGCGATGCGGCCGTTGAGGCACCAACGCGCGGAAACCGTGCCGGTAGACACGATCACCGAGCACATGCCGGTCGTCCGCGTGACGGATGTGAGCTGCTACGTGCGGCCATGGGAGGGCGGCTATACGTACGGGTTCTTCGAACCGGAGCCGCAGGACGCCGAGATCGAGAGCAAGCCGCCCGACTACGCGACATCCGACATCGAGCCGCCCGTCGCGGCGCTGGCCGAGGCGCGTCGTCGCCTTGCCCCGGTGTTCCCCACGCTGGAGTACCTCGGGGTCGCGCAGTACCGGCCCGGCATGACGTCGTTCGCGCCGGACGGGGCCTACGCGATCGGCCCGGTTCCAGGGGTCGACGGGCTGTACATCGCCACCGCGTGCGCCGCGCTGGGGATCGCCGGCTCGGCCGCCGTGGGGCGCTGGCTCGCCAACTGGGCCATCGACGGTGACCCGGGTGACGACCTGTCGGCGTTCTCCCCAGACCGCTTCGGCGATCGCGTGGCCGACGGCGAGTGGCTGCGCGCCGCGACGTCGGAGTACTACGCCAGCTACTACGCCATCCGCGACTGACCCACCTACATGCCGCGTGGCCATCTACCGCGCAAGTGCGTGGGCGGCGGGCCTACTGGCCGCGTTCACGCTCCAGTCTGGCCTCGGCCATACGCAGGCTGTTCGCGCTTTCGGACGACTCGGGGTTGACCTCTAGCGCGGCTTGCAGGGACGCCACGGCGGCGCCGTAGTCCCCCGCCTGAATCTGTGTGAGCCCGAGCTGATGCAGCGCCTGGTGGTTGGGAGCGCCGGTCTCCGTGGCTCGTAGGAGCGCGTCGGTCGACATGGCGAGATCGCCCGCGTCTCGGTACGTCTGGCCGAGGTTGATATGCGCCTCGACCGACGACGGATCGAGGTCGATCGAGGTCGTCAGTTCCGCAACGGCGTCGTCCGTCATGCCCTTGTGACGATAGGCGACGCCGAGGGCATAGTGGGCCGACGCCAGCGACGGCTCCAACGCCACGGCGTGGCGTAACGTCGCGATGGCGTCGTCCAGCCGGCCGGCCATTCCCTGCGCGCGACCGAGGTCCACACGTACCGCGGCCATCTCGGGCAGACGGTCGACGACCTCCTGGAACGCCTCCATCGCGCCGTTGAGATCGCCCAGCATCAGCCGCACGGTTCCCAGGTTGTGGCGGGCCTGTAGCAGTTGCGGGCGCGCTGCCAGGGCCTGAGTGTACGCGGCGGCGGCTTCATCGAGACGGCCAAGACGCTGGTAGGATGTCCCCATGTTGTTGTACGCGCGCGCATGGGTCGGGTCGGCCGCGACTGCCTTCTCGAACTCAGCGATCGCCGCCGCGAGATTCCCTCGCGACTGCTGCGCGACTCCGCGACTGTAGAACATCCGCGCGCGGTCCTCGGCCGGCCGCTCCTGCGCTACCGGCGTGATGGACGGCTGCGACTTGGGCGTCTCGGCCTGGCAGGCGGCCAGCAGGAATGTGGCGAGCACGCCGACGACGAGCGCGAGAGCCGAGCGCAAACGGAGTGTCACTGCGTTTCGCCCTCCGTCACCGTGAGAGTCTGCCCGCCCTGTACGGCCGTGTACCGATCGACGAGACCCGACGGCCAGCGCACGGCGACGGAGTCCACTGATTCCACGTCGCCGAGACCGAAGGTCAGCGTCGTCTCGCTTTGCGAACAGTAGCTGCCCCCGGTCTTCACCATCTGCCGCCGCGTGACGCCACCCACGGTGACGGTCACGACTGAGCCGATGCCATCGCGGTTCGAGCTCGTCCCCACCGTGGACACGCGCAACCAGGAGCCGGAGACGCCGTCGTTGCGGAGGAGCCACGGCGCGCCATGTTCGGCGTCCACGCCGCTGTTTGTCACGAGTACGTCGAGGTCGCCATCGCCGTCGTAGTCGCCGTACGCCGCGCCGCGTCCTACGCCGGGCTCCGTCAGCCCGGCCGCGGGCGACACGTCCTCGTACCGGCCGTCGGCGCGGCCGCGGAACAGCGTCGCTTCCTGGGCGTACGTGGTCGCCTGCTGGTAGTCGCCTACACGCGGCTCGATGTGCCCATTGGCGCAGAATAGATCGGTCCAGCCATCGAGGTCATAGTCGAAGAAGAAGAGGCCGAACGTCAACCGCGTGAGACTTGCGGCGCCGATGCCGGCTGCGCGCGCGTCGTCGCGAAAGTATGTCGCGGCGGAACCGGTGAACAGGCCCGTCATTTCGTTGCTGAAGTTGCCTACCGCGATCGCGACGGAGCCTTCGGCGCCAACGCTCGCGGCGTCGATGCCCATGCCCGCGCGCGCCTTGCCGTTCTCCCCGAAAGCGAGGCCCATCAGGACGCCCTCCTCGGTGAACGCGCCGTCCCCATCGTTGTGGAAGAGGAGGTCCGGCTCCGTGTCGTTGGCCACGGCCAGGTCCGGCCACCCGTCGCCGTCGTAGTCGAGGACGACGGCGCCTAGCGACTTGCCCTCGGCCCGGTACACGCCGGCCGCGACCGTAACGTCCTCGAAGGCGCCCGATCCCAGGTTGTGGTACAGCCGTGACGGGCGGCCCGGATAGACGGTGGGCGTGCAGTACGACGGGCGCGATGCCGACACGCCGCAGTCCAGGTCCGTCTCGGGAGTCCATTCCACGTACCCGCACACGAACAGGTCGAGCAGGCCGTCGAGGTCGTAGTCGAAGAACGTGGCGCTCGTCGACCAGCCGTTGTTCTCGATACCCGACTCGACAGTGACGTCCTCGAACGTGCCGTCGCCCCGGTTGGCGTAGAGCATGTCGCGGCCGAGGTTGGCGAAGTAGATGTCGCGGTCGCCGTCGTTATCGATGTCGGCGATGGCGAGACCCATGCCGTACATCGAGCGGTCCAGCCCTGCCGCGCGCGTCGCGTCGACGAAGCGGCCCGCGCCCGCGT
>NYZG01000325.1 GCA_002687025.1 Candidatus Poribacteria bacterium | reverse complement strand
GAGGCGCGTGCTGTGCCTCGTAAACGACAAGCTAGCGACGTTGTTGGGTCGGGATTCCTCGCCTTCGTCTCGGAATGACAGTTCCTGGCGTTGGTTTCGGCTCGCGCGCGGGTACAGACTGCGCGTGGCTGTACTTCGTGAAATGGCCCTGCGTGTGCCGACCACGGCCGGCGTGGTATTCTGAAGCATCTTGCCAACCACACCGATCACTTGGGGACTCGTCTGGGGGATTCACGATGTCGCGTTCTGTTTGCAGGGCCTCCGTGTCGGCGGCGGCCGTTGTGTGTCTGATGGCGTTCGTGGCGTCCGCGTGGGCGCAGGTCGTCGAGGACGGGCTGGTCGGGTATTGGAGCTTCGACGCCGGGAAGGTGTCGGGGAAGACGGTCAAGGATGGCACGGGCAATAACGACGCCCAGATCGTCGGCGCGGTTCCGCTCGTGACCGGCATCATCGGGGATGCCGTGGAATTCGACGGGAATGAGGCCAACTTCGTATCGGTGGACAACCCCGCCTCGTTCGATTTCAACCTGAGCTTCTCCTGGAGCGCGTGGATCAACACCGTGGCCGGCGGGACGATCATCGCGAAGTCCGAGGGGCCCGGCACCGACGGGCAGGGCCCGAAGACGCTCTTTGTGGCCAACAACGTGCTGACGTTCGACACCGGGTGGGTGGGTCAGTTCGGTGGCATCGCCGTGGTCAATGACGGCGAATGGCGCCATGTAGGCGCGACGGTGGAGATCGTGGACGGCGAGGATGCAATCCAGTTCTATGTCGACGGCGAATTGGACGGGCTCGGACAGATGAACGTGAACGAGTTCCCCCCAATCGATGAGGATCTCGTTATGATCGGGCTCGACGGGCGGGCGGACCTGGAGTTTCCGCCGTTCACGGGTCTGATCGACGAAGTGGGCATATACGACCGCGTCCTGACCGAAGACGAGATGGCGCAGAACGCCGCCGCGACGACCGGCCTCGCGGTGGAAGCGCAGGGCAAAGCGACGACCACGTGGGCGGGCCTCAAGGCCGACCGGTAGTCGGCGAGAAGATCGCGGGGCGACGCCACGGGAAGCGGCGCCCCGTCCGGGCCCTGGCCTAACTCCCAACCAGACACGTCGCTGCCCGTATGAAGGACACTCGACAGCTCGGCTCCGGCGTGACGTTCCGCGCGCTCGTCATCGGCACGGGGCTCGTGGTCGCGAATGCGTACTGGCTCACCGTCACGAGCGAGCTGACGGAGCCTCAGAACCTCCTCACGTTCGTCTCGCTCTTCTTCAACGCGGTCTTCACGCTGTTCGTCGTGGAAATGCTGAACCGCGTCGTGCGGGTCGCCGCGCCCAGCCACGCCCTTTCCGCGCGCGAGATGCTCGTCATCTACATCATGGTCGTGATGGTCGGCACCGTCGGCGGCCACACGGTGATGTGCTTCCTCGTGGGCACCGTGGCGCACCCGTTTCGATTCGCCGACGTCGAGAATCAGTGGCAGGAGCTCATCTGGCCGTACATCCCGCAGTGGATGATGGCCGACCCGAACGTGCTCGACGGTTACTTCCGCGGCGAATCCACGCTCTACACGCGCAAGCACCTGATGGGCTGGTCGTCGCCGGTGGCCGTGTGGACTGTGTTCATCGGCGTCATCTGGTACATGCTCATCTGCATCAACTCGATGATCCGCGCGCAATGGACGGAGCACGAGAAGCTCGCCTATCCGATCATCCAACTGCCGCTGCGGATGGTGGAAGAGGGCTCGGCGTTCCACAAGAACGGGATCATGTGGGCCGGATTCGGCGTGGCGGGTCTGTTCGAGCTGCTGGCTGGGCTGAACTACCTGAATCCCGCCATCCCCTCGGTGCGACTGAACTACTACAGCATCGAGCACTGGTTCACCGAGAAACCGTGGAGCAGCATCGACGGCATCGCGCTGTCGGCTTACCCCTTCATCATCGGCCTGACGTTCTTCGTTCCGCTCGAGCTCTCGATGTCGGCGTGGCTCTTCTTCCTTCTCGGCAAGGCGGAGCGGATCATCCGCATGGGGATGCTGGGGGCGCGTGAGATCCACTTCGAGGAGCGCGCGGGAGGCGCGTGGATCGCCGTCGGTGTCATCGCGCTTTGGCGGCTGCGACGGCAGCTTGTACATGTCGTCGTGCGCGCGATACGCGGCGGGCCTCGACTGGACGATCGGGACGAGCCGATGTCGTATCGGGCCGCGACGCTTGGGCTTCTCGGTGGGTTCGTGTTCCTGACGTGGTTCTCGATGAAAGCCGGCATGACGCTGTGGGGCGTGGTCGGATTCCTCGTGTTCTATCTACTGATGAGTCTCGCCGTGGCGCGTGTGCGCGCGGAGCTCGGGCCGCCCTCTCATGAGATCTTGTGGCTGGATCCGGCGCGCCTCATGGCGGACAGCTTCGGGCCGAAGAACGTCGGCGCGGCGAATCTCACGGTGCTGTCGCTGTACTACTGGATGAACCGACTCAACGTCGCGCATCCGATGCCAAACCAGCTCGAAGCGTTTAAGATGGCCGAGCGGGTGCGCATCAGCAACCGGCGTCTCGTCCGGGTGATGGTCTTCGCGACGGTGGTGGGCACGGTGGCGTCTTTCTGGACGTATCTGCACGTGCTGTACCGGACGGGCGCGGCGAACTCCGCCGGGTTTGTCGTCGGCATCGGCCACGAGACGTTCGGGCGACTGGAGCGATGGATCGTACGCGCGACCGGGCCGGAACCGGGCGTGGTCGGCGCGCTGGGGTCGGGGTTCAGCATCACGGCGATCCTGTACCTGCTCAAAGGCCGATTCGTCTGGTGGCCGTTGCATCCCATCGGCTATGTGATGACCGCCGCGACGTGGGGCGGCCTCGCGGACATCTGGTTCTCGGTGTTCCTGGGATGGGCGATCAAGATCACCATCCTCAAGCAGGCTGGCTTCAATGCGCACCGCGCCGCTGTGCCGTTCTTCCTCGGACTGGTCTTCGGGGACTACGTCGTCACGGGCGCGTGGAGCGTCATCGGGCTCATCTTCCATATCCCAACCTTCGTCCTCTGGTCGCCATAGCGAGCGACACAGCGCAGAAAGGCAGGCTAGTGAAAGTAGCAGCGATGTTCGGCGACCGGAAAGCAGGCGTCGTCGACAAGCCCGACCCGAAATCGGCGGGCAACTACGTCGTCGTCAAAGTGCACGTGGTCCCGATGTGCACGGAGTACCACCACTTCGACGGAGGCGGCAAAGGCGAGAGCTTTGGACACGAAGCCGTCGGCGAGGTCGTCGACGTGGCGCAGGACGGCGAGGCGAAGATCGGCGATCGGGTGGTCGTACAGCCGCAAGACCCCTGCGGACAGTGTTACCTGTGCCTCGACGGTGACTACATCCACTGTCACACGCGCAGACGCATCGGCAAGGACAGCATCCCTGAGGGCGCTCGGGGCCGGTATGCGCAGTACACCGTCCAGCAGGATTGGCTGCTGTCGCCCGTGCCGGACGAGCTTAGCTACGAACACGCGGGTATGGCCGTGTGCGGCCTTGGACCGACGTTCGGCGCGATGGAGGCCATGAGCGTCGGCGCGTACGACACCGTTCTCGTCACGGGTCTCGGCCCGGTGGGTCTTGGTGGAGTTATCAACGGCGTGTTCCGTGGCGCGCGGGTGATCGGTGTCGAGTCGCATCCGTTCCGCGCGAATCTCGCGAAGGAACTCGGCGCGGACGCGGTGGTGAACCCGAAGGACGAGGATGCCCTGGACCAGATACGCGACCTCACCGACGGCGCTGGTGTGGATAAAGCCGTCGACTGCTCGGGGGCATCGGCGGCGCATCGGCTGATGATCGACTCGCTCAGGCGGCGGGGGCAGGCCGGGTTCATAGGGCAGGGCGGCGATTTCCCGCTGGGATGCAGCCGCGACATGATAAGCAAGGGCATCATCCTGCGGGGCTGCTGGCACTACAACCTCGGACTGTACCCGAACCTAGTTCGCACGATCGCCAAGGTCGGAGATCAGATCGACAAGTTCATCACGCACCGGTTCCCGCTGACGCAGGTGCAGGACGCGTGGGAGACCCAGGCCACCGGGAACTGCGGCAAGGTGATCCTCTACCCCTGGCAGTAGCCAGTACCCCGTAGGACGACGCGGCGTCCCAAGCGTAATGCTTAACGGGACGCCGCCTCTCCACTTGGAACCATGCGAGCACAGATGCCGGACGCACAACCTTCCACTCTCGGCTTGCAGCCGTCGTTCGGCTTCGGAGATCGCTTGGGCCTCGCGACTCCCGGACACATACGGGCGTGCCGGCGTGGCGCCCTGAAGCCCATCTTCGCTCAGCAGTCCGTGCGGGAGATGGAGCGCACGGAGCGTACCCCCGAGGAGGTGATGCAGGCGGCGAGAGACAGCATCACCGCCGAGGGCTGGTCCGAGCCGTGGGGCGCCGACGCCGACCACCTGAAGACGCGCGACGACGTGATCGACCTCGCGGCGGCGGGCTTCACGTTCTTCACGATCGACCCGTCGGAGCACGTGGACAACGAAGCCGAAGGGTACGACGCGAGCGATCTGGACGCCGCGGTGGGCCGCGCCATTTCCGCCGGCGCGTTCGAGTCCGCGGGCGAGATCGCTTCCCTCTACAGCGGACGCGAGTATGACCTCGGCGTCGTCGGATGCATGCGGTTCGACAGGCCGGAGGAATTGCTTCGCGCCGTCGCGAAGTACGGCCGTGCTATCGCTTACACACAGCAGATGGCCGGGTGGATCGCCGAAGCGTGCGGCGACGAGGCCTATGAGATAGAGGTGTCCGTCGATGAAACGGACACGCCCACCACTCCGCTCGAACACCTGTTCATCGCGCTGGAGCTGCGGCGACGGGGCGTCGAGGTTGTGAGTCTCGCGCCGCGCTTCGTCGGCGACTTCGAGAAGGGCATCGACTACAAGGGCGACCTCGCGCGGTTCGAGGCCGAACTCACACGGCATGTCGCGATCGCCCGGCAGTTCGGCCCCTACAAGTTGAGCGTGCACAGCGGCTCGGACAAGTTCTTGATCTACCCAATCTGCGGCCGCGTCTGCGGCGACCTGCTGCACGTCAAGACGGCCGGCACAAGCTATCTGGAAGCGCTGCGCGTCGTGGCGCGCGTGGACGCGCCGCTGTTCCGAGACATCATCGAGTTCTCGCTGACGCGGTTCGACGAGGATCGCGCCACGTACCATATCTCGGCCGACCTCGCCCGGGTGACGCCGCCCGCAGGTCTCAGCGAGACGGAGCGCGAGCGCGAGTATCTGGACGTCGAGGACGGACGGCAGGTGTTGCACGTCACGTTCGGATCGGTCCTGACGAACCCCGAGCGCGAATACAAGCAGCGCATCATGGGCATCCTGCGCGACAACGCGGAGCTGCATGCGGACGTCCTGGAGACACACCTGGGCAAGCACATCGACCTGCTAACGGCCGGCTGAGACGCACGGGGGAAGTGGAGTCGCATGAAGACCGTCGTGCTTGAGGAACCCGGGCGGTTCGAGATGACCGACACGCCCGAGCCGCCGGGCGAAGCCGGTCACGCGCTCGTCCGCGTCCGACGCGTCGGCATCTGCGGCACGGACCTGCACGCCTACGGTGGACGCCAGCCGTTCTTCGAGTACCCGCGCATCATCGGCCACGAACTGGGCGTCGAGATCGTCGACGTCGGGGCGAACGACCTGGGTCTCGCCGTCGGCGACCTGTGCGCCGTTGAGCCGTACCTGGAATGCGGGTCGTGCATCGCCTGCCGCCGGGGTCGGACGAACTGCTGCGCCCACTTGAAGGTGCTAGGCGTCCACACCGACGGCGGCATGCGCGAGGTCATCTCGGTACCGTTCAACAAGCTGCACAGGTCGACGACGCTGTCGCTGGATCAACTCGCCCTCGTCGAGACGCTCGGCATTGGGCATCACGCCGTGTCGCGCGCCCAGATCGAAGCGGGCGAGCATGTGCTGGTAATCGGCGCTGGGCCGATCGGCCTGACCGCGGTAGCCTTCGCTCAGGAGGCCGGGGGACGCGTCAGCGTCATGGACGTGAACGCGCGTCGCCTGGCGTTCTGCCAGGAGGCGCTGGGCGTCGAGGACATCATCGACGCGAACGACGGTCCAGACGCGCGCCTGGCAGACATCACGTCCGGCGAGGGGCCGACCGCGGTGTTCGACGCTACGGGGAATCCCGCGTCGATGAACGCGGCGTTCAAGTACCCCGCCGCCACGGGGAAGCTCGTGTTCGTTAGCCTCGCGCAGACGGACGTGACCTTCAACGACCCTGAATTCCACCGCCGCGAACTCACCGTCTACGCCACGCGCAACTCCACCGCGGCCGACTTCCGACGGATCATCGGCTTGCTCGAGGACGGGTCGGTGGACACGCGGTCGTGGATAACGCACCGCTCCGGCATCGACGAGATGATCGACGCGTTC
>NYZG01000324.1 GCA_002687025.1 Candidatus Poribacteria bacterium | reverse complement strand
GGCTTGGGCCGCGCCCTCCACTTTCATGCGCAGCCGTGAGGTGTCTGTCACCGGGACAGACGTCGCCTCGTCGGCGCCCGCGGCCCACCGGGCGTGGTCTGCGGCGTGCAAGTACCGCGTCGTCGCGTGGTCGACGTCATCAAGTCGCGCGTAGAAGGACGCGATCGCCTGGAACGACGCGTCGGAGCCGAGGATACCGAGCTGCAGGGACGCGGCCCGCCACACGATCATCGGATACGCCCGGCTGACCTCGGCCACCTGCGACAGGTCGCCGGCCTCGACGCGGCGCAACGCAGCCGCCTGCTCCCGAAGGCCGCCCGCCGCCTGCTCGATCTCTCCACGCAGATGCGCGAGAAGCTGCGTGCGCGCGTGCGCTTCCTGACGCTCGGCCGATCGTCGCTCGTGGTACCATCCGCCCGCGAAGGGCCCGAGCGCGATCGCCGCGATCGCGAGGCCCACTGGGGCCCATCTTCTTAGCAGTCGGTACAGCACGGCCCGCTCGACCGGCACCGTCCGGTCCTGATAGGCGGGCATGTCGATCTGATTGCTGAAGTCGCGGACAACGCCGCGGCCGGATTTCTCCGCGCCGGAAGTCTCGGACCAGCCGCGCCTTCGACGTCGCATGGAACTCCGTCCTGTCGCGTTCGGCTTGGGGCCCGCGTCGCGTTTGGCGAACGATGAAGAGCCGCGACCGGGTCGCGAAGCTCCCTACAGCTATAACCTCCGGCGCGGAGATTCGTTACACGAGAGAACGGTGTATCCTACGGGGTACACGCGGCGACGCGACCTCGCATCCATATTCTAGGGGAACGGCCATGAAACGGCATCTGCTTCTCGCTCCTACAGCGCTGGCGATACTCGTCGCCTTAGGGTGCGGCTCGTCCAAGTCCGTGGCCCGCATCGACCCGAGTGAGGTGATCGACCTTTCCGGGCGGTGGAACGACACAGATTCGCGCCAAGTGTCCGAGACGATGGTCCTCGACTGCCTGAACCACCCCTGGATCACGCAACACATGACCAGGGCTGAGGGCGCCCGACCCGTCGTGATCGTGGGCGCGATACGCAACCGGAGCATGGAACACATCCCCGTCGGCACGTTCGTGGCGGATATCGAGCGCGCCTTCATCAATTCGGGCCGCGTTTCGGTCGTGTCGAGCGCGCAGGAGCGCGGCGAACTGCGCGACGAGAAAGAAGATCAGCGCAAGTTCGCCAGCCTCGACACCATCAAGCAGATGGGACAGGAAAAGGGCGCCGACTACATGATGACCGGCGAGGTCAATACGATCGAGGACCGCGAGGGCGGCAAGCAGGTCCTGTTCTACCAGACAGACCTGGAGCTGACCGACATCGAGACGAACGAGAAGATCTGGCTGGGTCAGGACAAGATCAAGAAGTTCGTCGAGAGGAAACGAACCGCGCTGTAGGCCGCGACCATCTCCCACTCGGTCGAGAGGCATCGCGATATGTCCCCGCGCAGACTGCGGCGGCTCCTCCTCTGCCTGGCGGCGCTGGTTCTGGTGTCCGGCGGGTGCGCCTCCTACAGCATGCAGGAGTTGCGCGGCTCGCTCGCGTCCGGTGACTACGGGACGTCGCTCGAACAGCTCAAGGCCGACCCGGACCTATCGCTGCCCTACCTCCTCGAGGTAGGTCTCGTGGCGCACTATGCCGGGGAGTTCGACCAGAGCAACGCCGCCTTCGAGATCGCGGAGTACATCGCAGAGGACCTCTACACGAGGCACATCAGCCGGGAGGCGGCGGCCCTCCTGACGTCCGACACGGTGCGGCCGTACGCCGGGACGCGCTACGAGCGCCTGCTAATCCACTACTACCGCGCCCTGAATTACGTCTACCTGGGACTACCCGACGACGCGCTTGTCGAGGTGCGCAGGGCCGGCAGCTTGCTGCGCTCGTACGCGGACGCGGACGACAAGTACGAGTTCGCGGGGGCCGCGTTCTTCGCCTACTTCTCGGGCATTCTCTACGAGTGGGCAGGCGATTGGAACGACGCGTACATAGCCTACCGATGGGCCGAGACCGGGTACGTCCGCTACTCCGACGCGTACGGCGTGCGGCCGCCCGGGGACATCGGCCACCGGCTCGTACGGCTGGCGCGCGGGCTCGGATTCGACGACGATGCCGAGAAGTACGTCGAGCTGTACGGCGAACCCCCGGACGTCCCCGACGGCTGGGGGGAGATCGTCCTGTTCCACGAGAGCGGATACGCGCCACGGAAGTTCGCCGAGGACATCATCCTCCCGATCCTTAGCGGCGACGAATTCGTCGAGCGCGAGGTGTGGAGCTTCGCCGACACCGTCGTCGAGCGCCGGCATATCACCTACGAGGATGCCGAACTGGAATACCTGCTGAGGGTGGCCCTGCCCAGCTACGCCTCCGAGCGGCCGACGCTGACCCGCATGGATGTCGGCGTCGCGGACCAATCCGTGAGCGCGACGCGCGTCGAGGATCTAGACCGCGTGATGACCGACACGTTCGAGAGCGAGCAGGGGACGGTTCTCCTCCGCACCGCTGCACGCAGTCTGCTGAAGTACCTGGCCTACCGCCGGGCGAAGAAGAAGAATGCCGTCGCCGGGTGGCTCGTGAACGCGTTCAACGTGGCCTCGGAGGTCGCCGACACGCGGAGCTGGCAGACGTTGCCGTGCCTCATCTCGGTCGCGCGTGTGCCCGTTCCGCCCGGAACGCACGATGTTCGCATGGCGTTCTCGGACGCTGGCGGCCGGGGGCGACGCACGGAAACGCTGCCCGGCGTGACGGTCGCCCCGGGCGACACGGCGTTCTGGAACGTGCGCACATTCGACTGACCCGCGGCCGCCGCCCACGCGAGCAGCTCTAGGGCGACGGCGGCTTCTCGGCGACCACCGACAGGTACGGGGCGTATCGCGGCATGACCGTGGCCACCAGCCGTCCCTTCCAACTGTTTCCCGACGCAAGGGCGATCACTTGCCATCCACGCGCCTGGAAGTACGTCTCCATATCGGCCGGTGTCGCCAGATACGCGCTGTCCGCGTCGCCGCCAATGATCTGGTCCTCGAGGTCGGGGGCACGGTGCAGGAACTGCGGTTCCGAGCGTCGCTTCTTGTCGGCGACGACCGCGATGTTCCGCCGTACTTGTCGCCACGCGTCGCGCGGGCCGTCCGTCCAGATGAGGCCGTCGCGCCGACCTCGCAGCGCCTGGATGCCCTCGCGAAGCGGCAGGAACGGCGAGCACAGGTTCGGGCCCATGACCATGACGCGGCCGCCCGGCGCCGTCACGCGCGCCATCTCATTGAGGGCCGCTTCCGCGTCCGGGACATGCTCCAGGTACTCGTTCGAGCACACGATTTCGAAGGCGTCGTCGGGGAAGGGAAGGTCGAAGCCGTCGCATACCGCGTAAGCGAGCGCGGGTCGCTGCGATGCGGCCGCGTCGCGCAGGAACAACGGGGACAGGTCCGTGCCCACCACCGAGAAGCCGCACTCGACCAGCATCCGAGCGGCGACCCCGTTTCCCCCGCCCAACTCCAGAAGCCGCGCGCGTCGACCTGCGTAGCGACGGACGAGATTCACGTACGGCGCGGAGTACGACTCGTCGTGAGCGTCGAGCAGGCCCTTGTACGTCTCCGAGGACGCGTAGAAGCGGCGCATGCGCGTCCGCAGATCGCCGTCGCGTGTCTCGTCGTCGGCCACTACCGCCACTCCCTACAGGCCCTGGCGCGCTCGGGGCACGGCGTCAACGTGGGTACCCGTCGGGCAGGTCCATCTCCAACGCGTGTGTAAGGAACGCCCACTGGTCGGCCGCCTCTTCTATCGCCTTCGATGTAGGCTTACCTGCCCCGTGACCGGCGCGCGTCTCGATCCGTATGAGCGTCGGCGCGTCGCCGGCCTGCGCGTGCTGAAGCGCGGCGGCGAACTTGAAGCTGTGCCCCGGCACGACTCGGTCGTCCGTGTCCGCGGTCGTCACGAGCGTCGCCGGATACCGCACGCCCTCACGTAGGGAATGGTAGGGCGAATATGCCAGCAGGGCCGCGAATTCGTCGGGGTCGTCGGCACTGCCGTAGTCATCCACCCAGTACCGGCCGGCAGTGAAGAGATGGAACCGGAGCATGTCCATCACGCCGACGGCGGGCAGGCACGCCCCGAATAGCTCCGGCCTCTGCGTCATCGCCGCGCCGACAAGGAGGCCGCCGTTGCTCGCCCCCTGAATCGCCAGCTTCGCCGGCCGCGTGTAGCCCTCGTCGATCAGCCACTCGGCGGCGCCGATGAAGTTATCGAACACGTTCTGCTTGTTCAGCTTCGTGCCGGCCTTGTGCCATTCCTCGCCGTATTCGCCGCCTCCGCGCAGGTTCGCCAGCGCGAATACGCCACCCATCTCCATCCACGCGAGTCGGGCGATCGAGAAAAAGGGCCTCATCGACGCATTGAAGCCGCCGTAGCCGTAACGCAGCGTCGCGTTCGACCCGTCCAGTTCGAGGCCCACGCGGTGCGTGATGAACATCGGGACGCGCGTCCCGTCCTTGCTCCGGTAGAAGACCTGGCGCGTCGCGTAGGCGTCTGAATCGACATCCGCCTCGGAGGCGCGCAGCAGCCTGCTCTCGCCCCTAACCATGTCGTACCGATAGATCGTCGTCGGCACGGCGAAGCTACTGAAGGCGTAGAATGTCTCGGTATCGCTGGGCCGGCCGCGGAATCCTGACGCCACGCCGATGCCGGGAAGAAGCACGTCGCGCACGTGGGATCCATCCTTGGCATAGATCCTGACCTGCGTTTGCGCGTCGTGGAGGTACGTCGCCACGAACAGGTTGTTGATGAGACGCACGCTGGTCAGCGTGTCCTCGCTCTCGGCGATCACCTCACCGTGCTGTGACTCCTCGGGTCGGCGTATATCCACCGCGACCAGGCGGCGTCGCGGGGCACCCCTGTCCGTCTCGAAGTAGAACAGCGGCCCATCGTTCCCCACGAAGCTGTACTCGTGCTCGAAGTCCGTCACGAGATCGACGGGCGTGGCGTAGGGCTCGTCGAGGTCACGATACACGACGCGGTGCTTGCTGTCGGTGCCCTTCCATATCGTGAGGATGAGATACCGTCCGTCATACGTAACGCGCGGGACGAATTCCCACTCCGGGTTGTCGGGTCGCGCGTAGACCAGCACATCGTGCGCCTGCGCGGCGCCGACGCGGTGGTAGTAGACCTTGTGGTTGAAGTTCAGGTCCTGGTATTCGTCGCCTTCCTCGGGTGAGTCGAAGCGACCGTAGAAGAACCCGCGCCCGTCCTTGGCCCACGCCACGTCGCCGTATTTGGCCCACCGCACTTCGTCGGCAAGGGTGTCGCCGGATCCGATGTCCATCACGCGCCAGGTCTTCCAATCCGACCCGGCCTCCGAGACGCCATACGCGACGTACCGGCCGTCGTCGCTGAACACCGTCGCGGACAACGCGACCGTGCCGTCATCCGACCACGTGTTCGGATCGATGAACACGCGCGCATCGCCGTCGAGGGTATCCTGTGTGTACAGCACCCTCTGGTTCTGTAAGCCGTCGTTGTGACGGTAGTAGTATTGGCCCCCGCGCCTGAATGGAGTGCTGTGTCTCTCGTAGTCCCACAGCGCGGTGAGGCGCTCTGTGATGCGTCGTCGGGTAGGTATGGCACTGAGGACACCGGCCGTGACGACGTTCTGAGCCGCCACCCACGCCGCGACGTCCTCCGACTCCCGGACATCATCTTCAAGCCACCTGTATGGGTCTGCCACCGCGCGCCCGTGGTGCGTGTCGACGTGGTCGACGCGGCGCGTTGCGGGGTACTCGATCGCGCCGCCGATGCGATCCGACGCCATGCCTGCTCCTACGACCGAGATCAGGCCGAGGACCAGCGCAACTGCCCACCGCGACGCCGCTACGGCGCGGGTGCCGGGCCCAAGGCGCGCCGGACCATCACCCTCAGCGTCGACGGTAGTACGGCGCCCGTCTGATGCCATGGTCTCTCTCCCTATCACCCGCTACGCGGGTACGACGTCGACGGCGTCTCCCGCCCGGTGCGCGAGCGCCGTCTCAAAGACACGGTCCAGCGTGCCCTGCGGATCGTAGCCGATGAGCGTCTGCGCCTTGCGGACGTCCGACCAGTACACCCAACGCGTCGGCACGACGCATTGGTACACCGCGGCGCCACTGCGCTGCGACAGGTACCCGGCGACCTCGTCGAAGGCGAACGGCTGCGGGACGGCTGCGTTGAACGCCTCACCGACCGCCTCGGGGCGCTCTAGCGCGCAAACGCACGCGTGCGCCACGTCTCGCGCGTCTGCGGGCGAGTAGAGCCACGGCCGGCCCTCGCGGTCGCGGGCCGCGCACAGGTCGTCCGGCGACGCGTCCGCTTCGATCGCGGCGATGGCCTGGGCGAGGTCGGGATGGTGTATCCCGCTGCTGGGGTTTCGCGAGGAGCCCCGCAACAGTGCCAGAACGAACCCGACGGTCCATCGACCCAGCACTTCGGCCCCCGCGAACATACCGGCCGGGCGGATCATCGTCGTCCGCAGGCCGTGCGACGCGTGGTACGACTCCACAGTCTGCTCGTTCAGCGCCTTGGTGAGCGCGTACAGACCGGCCGGCCGCTTCGGATGGCCCTCATCGATAGGCGCATAGTCGGGCCTCGAATCATGGTTGCCCATCGGATACACCGCGTCGGAACTCACGTGCACGAACCGCTCCAGCGAATCTGACCGTTCCGCTGCGGCTTCGACGAGAGCCAGCGTGCCCTTCACGTTGATGTCGAAGAACGTGTCCCGGGCCATGCCGGACGGTATGCCGACCAAGTTCGCGGTGTGCACGGCGCCATCGACGCCGTCCAGCAGACGACGGCAGACGGATTCGTCGCGAATGTCTCCTTCGACGATCTCAACGTCGAACGAGTCCATCTTCGCGCGCTTGGGGTCGTCGGGAATCACCAACCCCCGCACGGCGTAGCCTCTGTCCAGCAGGGCCGACACGAGGTTGGCCCCAAGGCGGCCGGTAGCCCCCGTCACCGCGACCGTGCGCATGGCCGGCCCTCCACGTCACTCACGCCAGAAGCATTCATGCTACGGCTTCCGGGCGAACACGAACATCATCGGGTTCTCGGGCACATCCGGGTTGGGCTGCACGTTCTGCTCCTCGGCGCGAGTGATGTCGAACCCCGCCCGCTCGACCTCCTCGACATGCTCGCCAAGGGTGCGGCGTCCCGTCAACCCCTCGGGCATGAAGCCGGGAACACTCACCTCGACCTCGCTCTGGTCGGGACGTGTAAGCCGCACGGTGCGATCGCCGATGTTCCACGTGTCGGTTTCGACCGTCACCACGTCATCTGTGCGGACATCGTCACGGCTACGCTCATTGTGCAGGAACGCCCATCCGCCCGGTCGGAGGACGCGCCACATCTCGGCGAGACTCCGATCGCGCAACTCCTGCTCGCCGACGGCGTGCAGCGTCCAGACATTCACCGCGAAGTCGAACACGCCCGAGGGAAACGGCGCCGCGAACATGTCGCCAGCGACGAACCG
>NYZG01000323.1 GCA_002687025.1 Candidatus Poribacteria bacterium | reverse complement strand
CGTCTCCTTCCCTTTGCCGGGTCTTCTGCCCGGCGGTTCTTAGGTCCGGGAAGTCTACGCCGCCGTTTCCTACTTACACACCTTCTGAGGCTACCTCTGCCGACCGCAACATCCGGCATGTGCCGCGGCGAATCGGCTTAGAAGCGTGAAAGAATGATGCTTATCGGAAGTTCGACCGTGCATAGTCGCCACGGTGTCCCGTAACATGGCACCGCGAATTACGGGGTTCTGGGTTAGACGAGGAGTTCGACTTCCAACAGTCTAGGACAGAAGACATGCACCAGGGACGTCGCAAACCACCGATCAGGTGCCCTAAATGCTCAAAAAAGAACAGGGGATCCGCACAACGCTGCGTCAGATGCAAACGACTCATGGGTTATCCAACCCGAGAAGAGGTCTCAGAGTGGCTGGCTGACAGGCGCCCCGATGATCTGCCTCAACCAAAACACGAGAAGGCACCGCGCGACAAGTCCGAGGGCAAAGCCTTCGTGGCGAGCGTATGGCGGGAGTTTCATAACCCAATAACGCCAGACTTCGTCCAGGAGCGTTTCACCTCTCTGTGCGAATACATGGAAGAGCCTGATGGCCAGATCGAGCATGGTGCCCTCGTCGAGGGTGGTGAGCAGCGCTTCGAAGACTTCATGCGTGTGCGTGGGGTCGCCGGCATGTCGCGCTGCCTACACGAATACGTCGTAGGGGAACTTGACTATGTAGCACCAGGCAATTGCGGCCTCGGAAGGACGACGGCGTATATTCCTCGCTTCGGTGGCTACTTCCGCACGTACATGACGTGTCTCTCCGACGAAGACTGGACAGATCTCTATCTGTCGCTTCTGGATTTAACGTTGGCTGGATACTTCGGCTATCTGGTCAGCGGGTCAACTCCGGTCGAGGCATCCAAGTTCGACGACGTAGATAAGCTGTTTCAGGCGTGGGTTCCAGCTATCTACTCGACTGCCTTGGTCGATTTCCGCGAGGACATGCTAGAAGTAATGAGAATCTCTGCCGGCTGGGCGAGTCCGAGATATGGTGAGTTGCTGGAGAAGCATGGGATGAAGGGCGGCGGACTCTTCAAGGGCGATAAGACTTCGGTGATCGCTGTTCACTACGGTGTTGCGGGTTTCTGGCTCTCCGTCCTAGAGGATAGGGGGTCGGCGTAATCCTTCTATGCCCGCGTCCTGTTTGGCCATGCCATGTGAAGCCGCTTGCCTCCTGCATCTACCATGCCGCCTATACGGACTGACTGTCCAGTAACCGTCACTATGTCACCCGACGGGGGGCGACATGCTCATGTGGGCCGAGCAGCACCTCCAGGGCTGGCTCTGAAGGCTACACAATACCACCTGCCGGATGGCCCTCCCGCACGGCGACGACGTGACGGCGGCCCCAGACTGTCAGCCCGAACGAACGTGAGGGATCGCGACCCAACCACGGTTGCGGCCGAGGCGACGCCGGGGCGCCATACGCGCTGACCCCGCGTCTGTGACGCCACCGGGCCCTGAGCGCGCCCCGCAAGCCCGGTCAGCGCGAGCCACCCATCCGCCTGAGACTGCGTGCCGGCGTGCATCCCAGCCCCGGTAGATACGCAGAGCCCTGGCCGCGCCCAACAGGAGATATTGCCCATGGAAGTGACGCTGAGAGACGCCTCTACAGATAGAGGGATCGTCGACCATCTCAACCAACTCTATCTGTACGACTTCTCGGAGTTCGGCCACCGCGACGTGGGGCCGGACGGACTCTACGAGGCGTCATACCTTGACGCATACTGGTCCAATGAGGATCGCCGCTCGTTCCTCCTTCTGGTAGACGACCAGATCGCTGGGTTCGCGTTGCTGCATCTACCTGATGGTCGCGCCCATGCCATTGGGGAGTTCTTCGTCATGCGGAAGTATCGGCGCAGGGGCGTCGGCGCCACGGCCGCCGTGCAGGTGTTCGACATGTTCCCCGGCCAATGGACCGTGCGTCAGTTTCCGAGTAATGTGGGCGGCCGCGAATTCTGGCGGAAGGTCATCGATAGATACACTTCCGGCCGCCTCACCGAGGAAGAGCATTCAGGAGAGTCGGGAGGCTGGACGCAGTCGTTCGACAACTCCAGGGCGTGATGCTAGCCACTACGCACGGATGGCCGGTCTAGATACTGGCGACCGGAAGGCCCTCCCGCTCAGCGGCTCCGACGCCAATATCGGGATGGTCGGCGGAGATATCGCCTCGAAGCGTGACGGCATCCTCGGTCGGTTTACCGTCGCCCTTCGCGCCTGATAGGGTGAGTACGACGCGGAGCCATGATCGCCCGCTTCGGCGCCCGTGCCTCGTCGATACCGTAGGCGGGCTCCCTGGTCGCAGTTGGCGGCGAGTCCGCGGCACACTTTTGGCGTTGGGATGCCCAGAGGCGACGCCATCCGCATCGCCATTCAACATTGCGATGGAGGACATGCCGTGGAACGCGTCGTCGTTGGGAACTACGAGCTCAACCTCACGGCCGGCGCGGATGCGGCAACCGTCTGGCTGTCGGGCGCGCCGGGCTCGTCGTGTCGGTCGTTCCTCGACATATCGCGCGATCGCGTCGACCTGGGGCGTGTCCTGGATGGCGAGAGGATCGTGTGGAAGAGCCAGGCGCGGCCCCTCGCGTCGGGACTGCAGGTTCGCGTCCTGAAGAAGGGGAACTTCACGCGGTACTGGGTCAACGAGACTACGGGGTGGATTCGCGGGCCTCTCGGCGAATGGGAGAGCATCTACGAACCCGTGGAAAACGTCGTGGGTGTGGAGGCCGCGGACCCGTCGGGGATTCTGTCGTGTCGCGTCACGCGGCTGCCCTGGTTGCAGCAGGTCTCCGAGCCGGCGATCGCCCTCTCGCCCGCGGGGGGATTCTACGAGAAGCAGATCATCCCCGGAGCCATCCTCGAAATCGAGGGCCGCTACTACATGTACTGCATGGCGGGCATGGAAGGCGCGCAGGAGGGGTCGTCACGCCGCACGGTAGCCGTGGCTCAGAGCGATGACCTGGTGACTTGGCGGGTCCATCCCGAGCCGGTCATCACCTACGACGGCCTCCCGTACGACAACCTGTACGTGAACGGCGCGGTAATCGCCCCGGACGGTCGCGTCGCCCTGATGGTGGCCGCGCAGGTGTTCCCCGAGTGGAAAGGCTTCATGCTCGCCACGGCGGACGACCCCCTGGGCCCGTTCGAGTGGCACGCCGACAACCCCGTCTACAAGCACTTCACGACGGCGCACGAGTTCGATCTGATTCGCCTGGATGGAGACGACGGCGGCTACATCATGTTCTACGCGGGCTTCACGCCCGAGGCGCAGGCCGGGCCGCCCGGCGACCGCGGCTACCTGCTGTACAGCGACGACCTCAAGCATTGGCGGGAAGACCCCCGAAACCCCGTGTTCGGCCCCCAGACGCCCGACGACTGGGACGCGGTGCACGTGCGTCCTCGTTCGCTCAACCGACTTGGAGACATGTGGTATCTGTGGTACGAGGGGTGCAACGACTGGACGCCTCCGACCGACCCGTCTCACCACGGCTGGTGGGATACGGTGGGCCTGGCTCGCTCGGCCGATCTGGTGGAGTGGGAGCATTACCCGCGCAACCCCGCGCTGCCCGGCACGGGGATCGGGGCCCATCAGTTCGACGGCAAATGGACCGGATGGCCGCGCATGGTCGTAAGGGACGGCACAGCGCACGTGTTCTACACGGGAGACGGGGAGGTCGGCGTGCGAACGATCGACGTGGACCATCTCACAGACTGGTCGAGCGAAGGCGGTGAGACGATCGATCTGCTGGCGGACGACTGACACGCCCGGCCAATGGTCGCACTCGAGCAGGCCCGGGGCCGTGGCGCCGGACGGTTCCTCATCGTGGCCGCTACCTGCCGGGCCCGGCAGCGCCCCTGCGGATCGCCTACGGCTGCACGCGACCATACGCCCGAAGCGTCGTCAGCGCGCGCACCGTCAAGACGCCCTTCCACTCGCGTTTCGCCTGACGCCACGCCGTCGGGTAGCGACCCCACTCCCATGTCGGCGCCCACGATCCGTCGCGCGTCTGCGACGTGATTAGGTGATCCAGGTTTGCGGCGATCTCCTCCGGCGTGAACTCGCCGGCGAGCAGCGATGTCGGCGTCGGCGCGACATCGAGCGGCGTCGTGCAGTAGCCGCTCCACGCCTTCGGGTCCGTCTCGACAGTGTGCCGCACGGAGCCGCGCAGACGCTCCACGACCGGTCGCCGTAGGGCCTCCGGCAGGCCCGGCGTTTCGGCCAGTCGCTGATAGCAGTGGAAGTCATGCATCTCGACGCGGGGAGCCGAGCCCGCCATGTGGCTCAGTATGTCTTCGGCGAGTTCGTCCGACATCTCGGTCGGCACGGCGCCGCCGTATTGGTGGAGATACCCGACCACCGCGGCGCGTGGATTCACGAGAAAGCGGCCGAACGCCTCTTCGGCGCCCGCGTGATTCCACCAACCGGCGCGCGGAGCGTCGTCCGCCTCCGCGGGGATGATTTCCCACGCCTTGCGCGTCGCGTCGTACGCATTCACCAGATAGCCGACGGCTCCCACGACCACCGGGTGATCTCCTGGGGCGTCGATCTCCCGCAATGTCTCAAGGGCCACTGTCGTCGCGAGGGCGGAGGACGCGGGCGTCCGAAGGTCCGGCTCCAAGCCGTGGCCGAAGCCGCCGTCGGCGTTCTGGAACTGCGCAAGCTCGTGGACCACCGCGTCGATGTCGGCCTTGTCCAGGTGGAAAGCCAGTCGCGCCTGCTCCAGCGGTCGCGCTGCATCCGCTATGAACGTCCTCGCCTTATCCGCGGCCCGGTTCGTCAGCATCTTCATCCGATTTGCCTCGTTGTGTGATCCGACGTGGCCTATGGGACGCGAGGGCGCCGACGACAAGGCCACCGCGCGCATTCTCGGACGGCGTCCGTGCCCATTTCGTGCGCAAACCGGGCCGCGGGCCGCACAGCGGACGCTCCGAGACAGGACAGAACGGGCGGAAGCAGCCTGCTACGGGATCAGGCGGGATGGCACGCGCATTGCGACGCACACGTCCATAGGAGAGTTAGCCCGACCGCGGCGAGTTCCACAGCGGATCGGGCACAAAGGATCGGAGAGAGTTGATGAGCCATTCGGTGCACGCGTTCGCGCGGTGGGTGTCGGCAGTGGCCATCGCGGTGGCTGTTGTCGGATGCGCCGCGCCGCAGCCCATCGTTATCACGGATCCCGACCAGATCAGGACCATCGACCTCCGGGAGGCCAACCTGCGCGGCGCGAACCTGGAAGGCGCCATGCTGGCCAAGCGGCAGATGATGCGCGCGGACCTGTCAAAGGCGAACCTGCGCGGGGCCGACCTCCGGCAGGCGGACCTGTCGTTGGCGAACCTGCGCGGGGCAGACTTGACGGGCGCGGACCTACGCTGGGCGAACCTGACGCGGGCAAACCTACGAGAGACCAACTTCGAAGGGGCCGTGTTCTACGGCGACGATTCCATGGGTAACTTCGGAGCCAACATGAGGCGCGCCGATCTGCGCAAGGCGAAGCTAAGAGGCGCCGACCTGCGGGGCATCACGTTTGGGTCCGCCGATCTGCGATACGCGGACCTCCGTGAGACCGACCTGCGCGGGGCAGATCTCGGCAACGCGGACCTCACGTGGGCCAAGCTGGATAAAGCCAACCTGGAAGGCGCCCTTTACAACGTCGAGACGAGATTCGCGCAGAGCTTCCGACCCGAAGAACGCGGCATGGTGACGCGTATGGGGCGCGGGAACTTCCACGGCGCGGCCCACCCCATCACCGGTCGGTTCTCACTGGACGACGGCCCTCGTGGCCGTCCAGCGTCCCGCTGAAAACGCTCTGTGGGAGCGCAGAAGATGGCGTCTTCCTTGAACCTCCCGGCTGACGACCCGTTACCAACTACCGTGAGAGCCGAGAAGCTGCCGGCGCCCGGCGACTTTCGCCTGACGCCAACGCCGACGGAAACGATCTTCTGCCGGCGCGCCGGTCCTGACCTTGCCTCTTGATGATTCAGCCTCCTGAGAGGGGAGCCGCCGATGTGGCTTCCCTCTCTTCTTGTACGGCCGCGGCTTGCGCGCCCGCGCCCCTCTAGCCAGAATGAGCCCCACGACTCGACCCTCTGGCTAATCTGGACTCGGCGCCATGCCTGGACCATCCCAAGCGGACGCGGATCGCCCGAACCTGCTGTTCATCGTCACCGACCATCAGCGCGCGGACAGCATCGGCATGACGCAGGCAGGCGTCGAGGTGACGCCCAACCTGAACCGGCTCGCGCGCGAGGCCGTGCGGTTCACACGGGCGTACAACGCATCGCCGATTTGCGCGCCCGCGCGAACCGCGTTGGCCACCGGGAAATACCCCACGGCCAACGGCATCACCTTCAACGACTGGCGCGGGACATGCGCGGGCGACCACAAGCCGGTGCATCAGTGCCTCGCGGAGGCCGGCTACTCCGTCGCGCACATCGGCATCGACCACATCAAGGTCAGACCCGGCATCCGAGAACGCGTGGAGTTCTCGGAGTGGGTCAGTAACCGCGAGCACACGGAGCATCTGAAGGCCAACGGCATCCCCACCGAGTGGCCCGGCGGCGCCGACCTGTACCGACGAGAGATCACGGAGAACCAGGGCGGCGAACCCGCGTCCGTGAAGTACTCGAACGCGCGCGCAGCCACCTGGCCGCACGCGACGGAGCACTTCAAGGACTCGTACTGGTGCGACCGCGCCGTGGATTTCCTGGGGCGGGCGGGAGATGAGCCGTTCGCGCTGTTCCTGTACCTGTGGGCGCCGCATCCGCCGCTGGTCGTGCCGGAGCCGTACGCGTCGCTTTTCGCCCCGGACGAGATCGACCTGCCGGAGAACGTCGGCATGCCGGCCGAAGGCGAGCCGGCGAACCGTCGCGCGGGCATCGCCGCACAGCTCGCCGAGGGCGTATCGACCGACGAATGGAGACGCGCGTGGGCCGCGCATCTCGGTCTCGTCAGGCTGGCCGACGCGGGAATTGGTCGCGTGTTGGACGCGTTGGGAGCGTCAGCCCACGCCGACGACACTGCGGTGTTCTTCATGTCCGACCACGGAGATCACCTCGGGCAGCACTGCATGTATCAGAAGATGGAGATGTACGAACAGGCGACGCGCGTCCCGATGATCCTGAGCGTCCCCGACGGCGCGACCGCCGAGATCGACGCGCCCGTGTCGCATCTGGACATCATGCCGACCATCCTCGATCTTATGGGCCTCGACGCGCCGGATGATCTCGACGGCATATCGCTCCTGAACTGCCTGCGCACGGGCGAAGCGCCGCCCGACCGTCCACAGTACTCGGCATATTCCGGCAACCCGATGGTCGGCGATATCCGCCGCGCCGTCATCACCCGAAGACACAAGTACATCCACGACCCAACCGACGTACCCGAGCTGTACGACCTCGAGGCCGACCCGATGGAGATGCGGAACATCGCCGCCGATCCGGGAAGCCGGGAGGTCGTCCGCGAGTTGCACGCGCTGGGCAAGTCCTGGGCCGGGAGTCACGACGACCCGGTCCGATGGTAAGACGGGAGATCGACGTTGCCTGACACACGGCTGTCCATCGACGGCGAGCGATTCAGCATCAACGGCGCGCCGACGTATTCCGAGATCGGCGGAAGCCGGCCCGACGCGCACGGCCTTCTGATGAACGCGCGGTTCATACAGGGCGTCTTCGACGACACGGCCGACAGAGATCGCTACGCGCGGTGGGGCCGCGGCGCGTTCGACCCCGAGGCGCACACGGACGAGCTCATCGCGGCTCTGCCCGACTGGCACGCGCACGGCCTGCGTGCGTTCACCGTGGGGTTCCAGGGCGGGGGCCGTGCTTCACGATCGACCGTCCGTCCATGTGCGTCAACCCCTTCGGCGAGGACGGCGAGACGCTCGACCCCGCGTACGGTGGACGCATGGACCGGCTGATTCGCGCGGCGGACGCGCTCGGGATGGTCGTCATCGTGAGTTACTTCTACGGGGCGCAGGCGCGGCGGCTGCGCGACGGGCGCGCGGTGCGCAACGCCGTGACGGCGGCGTCGGAGTTCCTCGGAGACGGCGGCTACACGAACGTCATCGTCGAGGTGGCCAACGAGCACAACATCGGCGAGTTCCGGCGACACCCCATCATCCACACGGCCGAGGGGATGGCGGCGCTCATAGACCTGTCGCGCGACGCCTCCGGCGGGCTCCCCGTGGGATGCAGCGGCGGCGGAGGGTACACGAATCGCGAGGTCGCCGAGGCGAGCGACGTGATCCTCGTACACGGCAACGGCTGCACGCGGCAGCGCCTCTACAACATGATAAAGGAGGTCCGGGGCTGGAGCCTCGACCGGCCGATCGTCATCAACGAGGACTCCCAGGCGATCGGGCAGTTGGGCGTGACGTATCCCGCGCGCGTGTCGTGGGGATACTACAACAACATGACCAAGCAGGAGCCGCCCACCGACTGGCGCATCCTGCCCGGCGAGGACGCGTTCTTCGCGCGCCGCATGGCGGAGGGGATCGGCATCGGCCTGCCCGATCTGCCTTTCGAGGACCAGTTCCACCTGCACGGCCTCGAGCCAGACAAGGAATGGGGCGGCATGCGCTGGCTTCGCCTCGCGAGCCTGTACCCCGAGACGGTCGACCACGTGGACTACTACCGAAACGGGTCGCTCTACTACACGGGTTGGGACGAGCCGTTCTCGACGCACTACCGCTCGAACTGGGCGCAGGGGCCGGTACACGTGCGCCCCGATGACCGTGAGTGGAAGGCGGTCGTGCATTTGCGATCCGGAGGCACCGTCGAGAAGATCGCGACCGTATGACAACGTCCGGGGAGAGAATGCCGAAGCCGCTGAAACCCAAGGTTCTCGTCGAGCCGTACTTCCGCGCGTTGGACTCCGTGTTCGCGCCGGAGCAGTTGGAGCGGCTGCGGTCGTTCGCGGATGTCGTCTGGGCGCGTGACGGGGCGATGCCATCCGAGGACTACGCCGCAATTCGAGACGACGTAGAAGCCATAGTCTCCGGCGGATGGCGTCAGGGAAACGTCGCCGACTGGCGGCGACTGAAGGCGATCATGGAGGTCGGCGGAAGGCATCCCGGCCCTGATGTCCTGGACTACGAACACTGCTTCGCGCGGTCGATCCGCGTCCTGAGCTGTGCTCCGGCATATGGACCGTCGGTGGCGGAGATGGCGCTCGGGTTGGCCATCGCGGCCGGTCGGCAGTTGATCGATGGGCACGTCGCCATCACGCGTGGCGACGAGGTGTGGGGCGGCGCGGCGAACCTGACGTCGATCGGTCTGTACGACCAACCCGTAGGCCTCGTCGGATTCGGTGGGCTGGCGCGATGCCTCATGCCACTGCTTGCGCCGTTCCGCTGCGAGCTCTACGCGCACGACCCCTGGCTGTCGGATAGCTATATCCGACAGCGCGGCGCGACCCCGCTTGACTTGGACGAGCTGCTGGCGACGTGCCGGTTCATCTTCGTCCTGGCGATCCCGTCGACCGAGAACCGTGCCATGATCGACCGGGCGCGTCTCGAGCTCATCACCGCGGATAGCGTGTTCCTGCTCATCAGCCGGGCGCACGTCGTGGACTTCGACGCCCTGACGGAGTTCCTCATCGAAGGTCGCTTCCGCGCGGGCATCGACGTGTTCCCGCAGGAGCCCGTGCCTCGGGACCACCCCATACGAACGGCTCCGAACGTGGTGCTGTCCGCGCACAAGGCCGGCGGCACGCCGCGCGCGCTACGAGACATCGGCCGGATGGTCGTCGACGATTTGGAGGCCATCCTCAACGGCCTGCCGCCCACGGAGATGCAGGTGGCGCACCCGGAGATCGTGCGGCGGCTGCCGTAGCGGAGGCATGGACGGCCCTTGAAGATCGTCAAGATCGAGACGCACAAGTACTGGATCGAGTGGTGCAACTGGCTGTTCGTGAAAGTCATCACCGACGACGGCCTCCACGGTTGGGGCGAGGCGTCCCTGCACGGTCCCATCGAGTCCGTCGAGCGCGCAATCCACGAGATCGGCGCGTCGCTCATCGGCGAGGATCCGTCGGGTGTGGAACGCCACTGGCAGCGGATGTATCACGGATGGCGCTGGCGTGGCGGCGCGACGCTCATGACCGCTCTCGGCGGGCTCGACATCGCCCTGTGGGATCTCGAAGCAAAGCGGCTCGACGTCCCGCTGTATCGGCTACTGGGCGGGCCGTTTCGCGACAGGTTGCGCGTTTACGCGAGCCACTGGCTCTCCGACATCGCCCGGCCCGAAGACGCCTTCGACGGCGCGAGAGAGGTCGTCCAACGCGGTTTCCGCGGATTCAAGTGGGGGCCGTTTCGCGCCGACAAGCTGCGTGAAGACGAGGCGGCCGCCATACGCGACGCCGCGGAGCTCATGCGCGCCGCGCGCGAGGGCGCGGGCGACGACGTGGAGATATACGTCGAGTGCGCGGAATTGCTGTCCCCGCGCACGGCTGTCCTCGCGGCGAAGGCGTTCGAGCCGTATCGACCCGCGTGGTTCGAGGAGCCGATACCGTTCGAGAACGCCGCGGCCATGGCGCGCCTGCAGTCGGAGATCGCCGTCCCGATCGCCACGGGTGAGCGGCTGCTTTCGCGCTGGGAGTTCCGCGAGCTGATCCAGAACGGGGGCTGCAAGGTGATACAGCCGGACATCATGCACGCGGCGGGCATCACGGAGGTACGCAAGATCGCGACGATGGCGGATACCGAGTACCTACCCGTCGCCCCGCACAATCCCGGTGGACCTATCTGCAATCTCGCGGCGATGCACCTCGCGGCGTCGATCCCGAACTTCCTCGTCCTCGAGCAGATGGAGGGCGAGCGGGCGCTGAGGGACGAGCTATGCACCGAGCCCGTTCGCTACGAGGACGGGCATTTCCACCTGCCCACCGGGCCGGGTCTCGGGACGGACCTCAACCTGGAAGTGTTGAAGGGACGCGACTTCAGACCGCAGAAGGCTCGCGGCTCGTCGGAGTCGCTCTGGCGCTGACGACCCGCGCGGGACATAAGGAGGGGGAGGAACGATGGGGGACTGGACGCCCACGGAGCCGGGCTTCGACGCGGCCTTCGCGAGAACCGACGACCCGATGCTCGCGATGTGCAAGGGGGAGTTACCGGCCGTCGTGCTCCGCGGAGCGTACGACGCGACCCAGTGCCCGCCGCTGCTCCGCCGCTTCACGGACATGGGGCTGATGCGCGACGCCGAAGGGCTGTTGCGCGGCGAACAGGTCTCGAAGGACGCGCGAACCCGCATCGACATCGGCACGAGCCTCGGGAATCGCGGCGGCGACAAGGAGCGCTTCCTACAACACGCCGAAGCGACGCATCACCTGTTCCGCTTCCTCTTCGACGGCTACGACAACCCCGTGGACACCATCTACGACGCCCTCGCGCGCCTGTCGGTCGGTAAGACGGTGAAGACCGCCGAGGAGCCCGACGGACGACGCTACGGGCCGGCGATATTCCGCGTCCACTACGAGGGACACACGTACAAGCCGCATATCGACCATGTCCAGTTGCGCGAGGGGCGCGTCGACTACGCCGTGCATCGGTATCAGCATCAGTTCGCGGGCGTGCTGTGCTTCCAGAACGACGCGCGCGTGGGTACCGGCACGGAGGCGACCCTACACGACTGCCTCTGGACGCCCGAGATACAGCCGCACATCGCCGCGGGCACGTTCCCCGACTACGCCGCGGCGAACGATGTCGACAACTGCCGCGTGGCGCTGGAGGTGGGCGATCTCTACTTCTTCAACACGCGGCTGATCCACGAAGTGCCCGCGGTGAAGCAGGAGCAGGCGCGGATCGTGCTCGCCGTGTTCATCGGTTACGACCCGGACATGGATGAGGTGTTTGTCTGGTCTTGACGCGGCGGTTTCCGGGAGGACCGACGGCACGTGTCAATGGGCGGCTGGGTCCTCTACAGACAGGCCTTCGGAGTGCGCCGCGGCGTTCAGCGCGGCATCCGACGATACGAACGTGGCCGACGGCCCACGCGCGCGTTCCAGCGCTGAGGCTTCGATGCCTGCGGCAAGTTGGACGGAGTCATAGCCGCGAAGCCCGTGACGTTCTACCAGCGACATCGCGCGGCGTATCAGGACGTGACTGACGTCCAGCCGACGGTAGGACCGCTCCCACTCCGACCGGAACTGGGCCAGCGCAGCAGCGAGCTCCTGCGCGGTGAGATCCGAACGACGTTGTCGACGGATCAGCGCGGACATCGTCTCCGGGCCCGTAATCCACGCGAGATAGATGAGATGGCCCGACGACGGCCGCGCCAACTGACGCATCCAGGCGCTGCCCTCCTCCTCGTCTACGTAGCGCTTCACCAGCGCGCTCGTGTCCAGGAAGAACGCGGACACCTATCGTCGATCTTCTAGCACAGTGTCGGAGACCGGCTCACCGCGGACAGTGATAGGCTGGAACCGATCGAACTCCTCATCGGACATCGGATCGTCGGGAAGCGTCAGACTTACCCCGCGCTCTTCCGCAAGGCGGACCAAGTCCACGTCGCCCACCGAAGCGGTGTTGAACAGGCGGGCGAGAGCGTCGCGCACAAGGAGCCGGTCCTCCTCTGGGAGCGACTCGATGTCTTGGATGATCCGTTCTGTCTTCGAGCGCGCCATGGGTAGTTCCTAAGAGGCCCTATCAGAAAGAGTATGGTACGGTCCTCCTCGGGGGAGGGCACATGGCAAAGGAACTTGTGACGGATGCT
>NYZG01000322.1 GCA_002687025.1 Candidatus Poribacteria bacterium | reverse complement strand
GTGGATCGACGACGGGCGGCGCTCGACCGGTTCGCGAAGCTCGGCCTTCCGACAGCCAAGCACGAAGACTGGCGGTTCACGAACCTACGGGCGCTCGCCCGCACGGACTTCGGCGTGGCTGCGCGTCCGTCCGTGGATGCCGCGCGCGCGGCGATAGACGGCGCCCCCTTCGCGGACCTGGGATGTCCGCGCGCGGTGATCGTCGACGGTCACTTCGTCCGCGAGCTCTCCAGCGTGGCGGACGGAATCGATGGCGTGCGCGTGATAGGATTCGCGCGCGCGGCCGACGAGGGCATCGACGTCCTACCGGCGCGCTTCGGGCGCCACGCGGACATCGAGTCGGACGCGTTCAACGCGCTCAACACCGCGTTCGCACGGGACGGCCTCGTTATCCATGCGCCGGACGGCGTCGTCGTGAAGCGCCCGATACACATCCTGTCGGTGACGACGACAGCGGCGGGGCCGATCGCGACGCACGGGCGCTACCTGATCGTGGCCGGCGTGAGCAGCCAGCTGACGGTCGTCGAAACGCACGTCGCCACCGCGGATCGCCCGTACCTGACGAATCCCGTAACGGAAATCGTCGCCGGCGCGAACGCGCACGTGGACCACTACCGCGTCCAGGCGGAGTCCGCGGGTGGTTTCCACATCGGGTCGGTCCACACTTGGCAGGACCGAGACAGCGTGACGTCGACGCAGACCCTATCGGTCGGTGGGCAGATGGCGCGGAACCAAGCCGTCGTGACGCTGGGCGGGCCGGGCGCCGAAGCGAATCTCAACGGACTGTATCTCGTCGGTGACGGGGAGCACGTGGACAACCACACGACGCTCGTGCACGCCGCCGAGAGGTGCAGCAGCCGTGAGGTGTACAAGGGCGTCCTCGACGGCGCAGCGCGGGCGGTGTTCCATGGTCGGATACGCGTCGAGCGGGACGCGCAGGAGACCGACTCGTACCAGACGAACAACAACCTGCTCCTCAGCAACGAGGCGCGTGTGAACACGAAGCCGCAACTGGAGATCTACGCCGACCAGGTCAAGTGCAGCCATGGCGCGACCATAGGACAGATGGACGATGATTCCGTGTTCTACCTGCGCTCCCGAGGCATCGACCGCCAGGCCGCGGAGGGGATGCTCATCTACGCGTTCGTCAGTGAGGTGCTCGACGGCGTGCGCGTCGAAGCGCTGCGCGAGCCGCTCGAGGATCGCCTGTTCGCGTGGCTGCCGCAGGGCGACGTTGTCCGGGAGGCATTGAGGTGACCATCGCCCAGAGCGCCCCGGCTCCGCTCGATGTCGACGCGATCCGGCAGGAGTTTCCCATCCTGCATCAGGACGTGCGCGGGAAGCCGCTCGTGTACCTCGACAACGCGGCGACGACCCAGAAGCCGCTCGCGGTCATCGACCGTCTCACCGAGTACTACACGACGATAAACGCCAACGTGCATCGTGGCGTGCACACACTCAGCCAGAAGGCCACGGACGCGTTCGAGTCGGCACGCGAGGCGGTGCGATCGTACCTCAACGCCGCGGACGACCGCGAGGTGATCTTCGTACGTGGCACGTCCGAGGCGATCAACCTCGTCGCGCACGGGTATGGACGCAGCCGCTTGGAGCCGGGCGACGAGATCATCATCTCGGCGATGGAGCATCACTCGAACATCGTCCCGTGGCAGATGGTGTGCGAGGAAACCGGCGCGAAGCTCCGCGTCATCCCCATGACCGACAGCGGCGAGTTGCTGCTGGAGGAATACGCGCGGCTGCTGACCCCGCGGACGCGGCTGGTGTCCGTGGTGTACGTGTCGAACTCTCTGGGGACCGTGAACCCGGTGCGCGAGATCACTGCGATGGCGCACCAAGCCGGCGCGCTGGTGATGTTGGACGGGGCGCAGGCTGTCCAGCACCTCCCGGTGGACGTGCAGGAGTTGGGTTGCGACTTCTTTGCGTTCTCGGGCCACAAGCTGTACGGGCCCACTGGCATCGGCGTGCTCTGGGGTCGGCAGGAAGCGCTGGAGGAGATGGCGCCCTACCAGGGCGGCGGGGAGATGATCCGCACGGTGACCTTCGAGAAGACGACGTACAACGACCTGCCGCACCGCTTCGAGGCCGGGACACCCGATATCGCTGGGGTCGTCGCGTTGGAGGCGGCACTGGAGTGGGTGTCGGCGGTGGGGCTCGATAGGATCGCCGCGCACGAGGCCGATCTGGTAGAGTATGCGACGACGAGCCTGAGCTTCAATCGACGGGTGCAACTCATCGGCGAGGCCAAGGAGCGGTCGAGCGTGGTCTCATTCGTCATGGAAGCGGCGCATCCGCACGACATCGGCACGATCTTGGACAGCGAAGGTATCGCAGTGCGCACGGGCCATCACTGCACGCAGCCGGTCATGGATCGACTCGGCATCGCGGCCACGGCGCGGGCCTCGTTCGCCGTCTACAACACCCGCGACGAGGTGGACGCCCTCGTGAGCGGCGTCAACAAAGTGGCAGAGGTCCTCGGCTGATGGATCTGCGGGAGCTGTACCAAGACGTCATTCTCGACCACAACCGAAACCCGCAG
This sequence comes from Candidatus Poribacteria bacterium, assembly GCA_002687025.1. GTDB lineage: Bacteria > Poribacteria > WGA-4E. The sequence continues at coordinate 8,683 of NYZG01000322.1, read as the reverse complement.
AACTTCGGGAAGCCGGACGCGTCGAACCGTCAGGCCGACGGGCATAACCCGCTGTGCGGCGACAAGATCACCGTGTACCTCACCGTCGAGGGCGATCGCGTGGTGGATCTGCACTTCGATGGCGTCGGCTGCGCGATTTCGACGGCGTCGGCGTCGCTGATGACGGAGTCGCTGAAGGGTCGGTCGATCGGCCAGATCGAGGAGCTGTTCGAGGTGTTCCACCAGCTAGTGATGGGCAACGCGGACGTGATGTTCGATGGCCCCGACCTTGGGAAGCTCGTCGCGTTTCAGGGCGTGAGCGAATACCCGATGCGCGTCAAATGCGCGACGCTCTGCTGGCACACGCTGAACGCCGCCATCGAGAGCAAGCAGGACACGGTCACCACCGAGTAGGCACGACCGAACAGCCACCACGGAACAGGACGGACAAGGGCATGGCCGACAAGGCGGACCTCGCCGGGCTGATGGGCGCGGCGCAGATCAAAGAGGACATCGTCGCGGCGCTCAAGACCGTGTATGACCCCGAAATCCCCGTGGACATCTACGAGATGGGGCTCATCTACCGCATCGATGTCGAGGACGATGGGCGCGTCGACGTCGACATGACGCTCACGTCGCCCGCATGCCCCGTCGCGCAGATTCTGCCGCTGCAAGCGAAGAGCGCAATCGAGACGGTGCCCGGCGTGACGCACGTGGAACTGGAGATCGTGTGGGATCCGCCGTGGGAGATGGAGCGGATGTCGGAGGCCGCGCGGTTCGAGCTCGGCATCCTCGACGTGGCGCCTGCACCCGACGAGGGCGCGTAACCCGTCTCACCACGCACTCGACGTCACTGCGACGACGTGCCGCCCGGCGAACGCGCTCCTCTTGACAGCGGGGGGCGCGTAATCGCATCCTCTCCGCCTGGACTCCGTCGTCCGCACGCCGCCGCGCGATCACACAGCTCACGGGCGCCGCAATGAAGCACATCGAGGGCATGCTCACGCTCGACGAGTTGACCGAACTCATCGACGAGCGCGCCATCACGCAGGTCCTCGCGGTGTTCCCGGACTTCTACGGCCGGGTCATCGGCAAGCGCATTACCGGCGACTACTTCATCGAGCACGTGGCCGAGCACGGCATGCACGCCTGCGACTACCTCCTCACCGTCGACATGGACATGACCCCCGTCCCCGGATACCGGCTGTCGAGCTGGGAGACAGGGTACGGCGACTTCCACGCCGTCCCGGATTGGGCGACGCTACGCGTTGCGTCGTGGCTGGACAGCACGGCGATCGTCATCTGCGACCTCGTCGACGAGGGGAGCGGCGACGCGATCCCCGTAGCGCCCAGGTCGATACTCCGCCGACAGGTGGAGCGCGCGGCCGCCGCCGGTTTCACGCCGTACACGGCGTCTGAACTGGAGTTCTACCTCTTCAACGACACGTACGAGGCCGCGCGGGAGAAGCGGTACACTGGCATCACGCGGGCGGGCTGGTACATTGAGGACTACCACATCTTCCAGGGCACCAAGGAGGACGATGTCGTCGGCGCGATACGTCGACATCTCCAGGGCTCCGGCATTCCCGTGGAGTTCAGCAAGGGCGAGTGGGGGCCCGGACAGCAGGAAATCAACATCCGCTACGCGCAGGCGATGGAGATGGCCGACCGGCACACGCTGTACAAGCACATCGCCAAGGAGGTCGCCTGGGGGCAGCAGAAGAGCATCAGCTTCATGGCGAAATGGGACGCCGAGGAGGCCGGGAGCAGCTGCCACGTGCACATGAGTCTGCGACATGCCGACGGCGACGGGTCAGCGTTCGTCGGCGAGGGCGCCGAGCCCTTGGCGGGATCACACCTGGAGTGCACGCCGACGTTCCGGCACTTTGTCGGCGGGATGCTGGCGCACGCGCGCGACATCACCCTCTGCCTGGCGACCACCGTGAATTCGTACAAGCGATTCCAGCCGGACACGTTCGCGCCGACCGCGATCGCCTGGAGCTACGACAACCGCACGTCCGGTTTCCGGGTCGTCGGGCGCGGGGAGAGCTTGCGAGTCGAGTGCCGGGTACCCGGCGCGGACGTGAACCCGTACCTGGCGTACGCGGCCCTTCTAGCTGCTGGGATGGATGGCGTCGCCAACGCGATCGAGCCGCCGTCTCTGTTCGATGGCAACGCGTACGTCGATTCGACGTTGCCCACGATCCCCGCCTCCCTCTCCGAGGCCGTGGATGCCGCAGACGCCAGCGCGTTCCTGCGAAGCGCTTTCGGGGACGATGTCGTGGATCACCTGGTGCACTTCGGTCGCACGGAGCAGGCACTGTATGACGCCGCCGTCACCGACTGGGAACGCATCCGCTACTTCGAGCGGATCTGACTGCGAGGGCACATGGACGCGAGCGTCGAGTTCTCATTCCCCACACGCGTGGTGTTCGGGCCTGGCTCCGTCGGCGCGCTGGGTGACCTGTGCGCCGATCTCGGGATCACGCGGCCGCTGGTCATCACGGACCCCGGGCTCGTGGCCGTCGGCCTCCCCGGCCGCATCGTGGCGCCCCTCGTCAGCGCCGGCCTGCCGCACCGCATCTTCCATGACATTCAGGGCAATCCCGTCGAGCGCAACGTGCTGGACGCTACACAGGCGTTCGTGGAGCACGGCGCCGACGGTGTGATCGGCCTCGGCGGCGGGAGCGCGCTGGACGTCGCGAAGGCGGTTCGGCTCCGCGCGACACACGATCTGGCCCTCGAGGAGTACGACGAGTACGTCGAGGGATGGAAGAAGACGCACGCAGACATGCCCCCGATGATTGCCATCGCGACAACGGCGGGCACAGGCAGCGAGGTGGGACGCGCGGCCGTCATCACACTCGAATCCACCGGTCGGAAGACGGTGCTGTTCAGCCCGCATCTCATGCCCAGTGTCGCCGTGTTGGACGCGGAGCTTACTGTCGGCTTGCCGCCGACGCTGACCGCGTGGACGGGGATGGACGCGTTAACGCATTCGCTAGAGGCGTACCTCTCGCCGAACTTCCATCCCTTCTGCGATGCGGTCGCGCTGCACGGGCTGAGGCTGTGCTTCGAGTACCTGCCGAGAGCGTACGCGGACGGCAGCGATCTGGAAGCGCGCGGCATGATGCTCCTCGCATCGTCCATGGGAGCCACGGCGTTCCAGAAGGGCCTGGGCGCCACACACTCCCTCGCACATCCCCTATCGACGCTGCACGGCATCCACCACGGCCTGGCAAACGCCGTGATGCTGCCCGCGGTTCTGGAGTACAACCGTGAGGCCGCCTCGCCGCGCCTTGGGGATGTGGCACACGCGGCCCGCGCGGACGGCCCCGCGGCGCAGGCAATCGCGGCCCTGGCGACGCGCCTGAATATTCCCGCCCGACTGGGCGACCTGGGGATCGCGGAGTCCGATCTCCCGGCCCTCGCAGCGGCGGCGATACAGGACGGATGTCACCTCACGAACCCACGGACGGTGACCGTGGACGATATGCTTGCTATGTACCGCGCGACACTGTAGACGCCGCGCGGACACCGCACACCAGAGGAACTGTGACAGATGGAGCGCGAATTCGCATACGGTAGACGGTACAAGGGGGCCCTTAAGGCCGTTATTCTGGATTGGGCGGGCACGACCCTCGATTACGGGTGCTATGCCCCCGCCGTAGTGTTCATAGACGTGTACAAGCGCAAGGGCGTGCCGATCACTATCGAGGAGGCCCGTGCGCCGATGGGCGCCCACAAGCTCGTCCACATCCGCAAGATCTCACGCATACCCGCAGTAGCGCAGCGATGGGAAGAGGCGCACGGACGCCGACCGACCGAGGACGACGTGCAGGCGATGTTCGAGGACTTCATCCCCCTGCAGCTTGCCTGCCTCGCGGACTACGGCGAGTTGATCCCAGGAGCGTTGGAGGCGGTCGCCGATTTCCGCGCCCGCGGTCTGAAGATCGGCTCGACCACCGGCTACACGACGGAGATGGGGGACATCCTCTTCGCCGAGGCCAAGAGGCGGGGATACTCGCCCGACGTGGCCGTGTGCGCTTCCGAAGTACCGGCGGGTAGGCCCGAGCCGTGGATGTGTCTCAAGAACGCCTTCGACCTGCACGTGTACCCGCTGGAGGCCATCGTGAAGGTCGGCGACACGCTGCCGGACATCGAGGAGGGCCTGAACGCGTCCATGTGGACGATCGGCCTGGCGAAGACAGGCAACGAGATTGGGCTGAATGCCGAGGAGATCGAGGCGCTTCCCGAGGACGACTACGAGGAGCGACTCGCCAACGCTTACAAGCGGCTGCACCAGACGGGCGCCCACTACGTCGTCGACGGCATATGGGACGTGCCGCCGATTCTCGACGAGATCAACGCGCGCCTGGCGCGAGGCGAACGACCCTAGCGTCGGGTCAACGACCCGCTCAGATGGACGGAATCCCATGCAGTTGAGCCCAGCGCTGCCGCCGGACGGCACGCTCGTAGATTCGCGATACACCCGCGTGCCGGACACCAACACGGTCTTCGAGCCGCCGATTCCGTCCTACGCCACGCTCGAAGAGTGGGAGCAACGCAAGGCCGAGTTGCGCCTGCACATCCTGGCCGCTACCGGCCTGTTCCCCACGCCGGACAAGTGCGATCTGAACCCGCGTACGACGGGCAGCCACGAGGGCGACGGGTACGTCGTCGAGAATCTGTACTTCGAGAGCTACCCGGGATTCTACGTCACCGGCAACCTCTACCGGCCCATGCAGGCTGTCCAGCCGGCGCCGGCGATCGCCTGTCCGCACGGGCATGCGGCGCACGGCCGCCTGGAGGACACGGAGATCTTCTCCGTGCCGGCGCGATGCGTGTCGTTGGCGCTGCAGGGTAGCGTCGTGTTCTCGTACGACATGATCGGCTACAACGACAGCCTACAGATCCCACACGACTTCCAGGGAGAGCGCGAGTATCTGTGGGGCATCTCCCTCCTCGGCCTGCAGCTATGGAACAGCATCCGAGTGCTGGACTATCTCACGGCGCGCACGGATGTGGACGAGACGCGGATCGCGTGTACGGGCGCCTCGGGCGGGGGCACGCAGACGTTCCTACTCGCCGCTGTGGACGACCGTGTGAAGGTGAGTGTGCCCGCCGTCATGGTCTCGTCGCACATGCAGGGCGGCTGCCTCTGCGAGAACGTCCCGCACCTGCGCCTGGAGACCAACAACGTCGAGATCGCCGCGATGGCCGCGCCGCGGCCGCAGTTGCTCGTGTCGGCTACGGGCGATTGGACCAAGGACACACCCGACGTCGAATACCCGGCTATCCGCGGAATCTACGCGCTGTACGGAGCCGAGGACCATCTGTCCGAACATCAGGTGGACGCCGGCCACAACACGAACCTCGAGAGCCGCGAGGCCATGTACGCGTGGATGGCGAAGTGGCTGCGTGGCGAACTCGACGCCGACGCGACGCGTGAACCCGCCTACGAACTCGTCGAGCCCGACGCCCGCCGCGTGTTCCCGGACGGCCTACCCGCCTCCGCTCCCGGCCGCGACGCGATTGTCCGAGACATCGTGGAACGGGGGCAGGCGCAGTTGGAGTCGCTTGTGCCAGTGGACGCGGAGTCGCTCGAGCGGGCGCGCACCGTGCTGGGTGGTCTCTACACGCACACGCTGAACCCCATCGATGCCGGGACGGTGGATGTCGTCACGCGGACGGTGGACGGGCGGGTAGAGCGCCTCGTCCTGTCGCCTGCGGGCGCGGGGCACGCCGTTCCCGCGGCGCTGGCGTCACCCGAGGGCGGGTGCACGGAGTTGGTCGTTCTCGCCACGGCTGAGGGGAAAGAATCGCCCGAGGCCGGCGCGGCCATCGAAGGCCTGGTAAAGGCCGGTTACGGCGTCCTGGCCCTAGACGTGTTCGGCGCCGGCGAGGCCGCGGCGGGCAAACGACCCGAGCGCAGCCACTTCCTGACCTTCAACAGGACCGACGCCGCAGCAAGGGCACAGGACATCCAGACGGCCGTGGCCTACGCGGGAGAACGCGCGGAACGGGTGCACCTCGTTGGCGTCGGAGCGGCAGGCCTGTGGACGCTTCTCGCGCGTCCGGGAGCCGAGATCGACGGGCAGACGGCGGCAGATCTCCAAGGCCTCGACCCGACCGACGATGACGCCCTCATCGCCAGGGCCTACATCCCGGGCCTGGCGCGGGCAGGGGGCGTTCTGAGCGCTGGGATACTGTCGGCGCCCGGCGCGCTGGCTCTGTATTCCGTGCCGTCGAGCTCTGACATGTCCCCCATCCTGAGCGCATACGCAGCGGCGGGCCGGGCCGACCAGTTCGCGACGAGCCGCGCGGCGCTCGACGCGCCCGCAGTCGTGCGCGCGATCGTCGGGTAGCGGGCATACCGTAGAGAGGGAGGGCGATGTGGAGCGTCGACGGCGCGGAACTCCCGGCCGACGTGAGGGAGACGCGTTTCCCCAAGATGGCGCGCGTCCGGCAGACGTTCGACCGGCCGCGCGTGGACGATGTCGCGGCCGCGGTGCGCGCGCAGGCCGCTGAGTGCGGCCTCGGCTCCCGATTGCGGCCCGGCGACACCGTGGCCATCACTGCCGGCTCCCGCGGCATCGCCAACATCGACACGATCGTCCGCGGCGTAGTCGACGCCGTGCGGGATGCGGGCGCGAAGCCCTTCGTCTTCCCGGCGATGGGCAGCCACGGAGGCGCGACCGCCGAAGGGCAGGCCTCCGTCCTCGAGCACTACGGCATAGCCGAAGCCACGATGGGCTGCCCAGTCAAGTCCGGGTCCGACGCCGTCGAGTTGGGACGCCTTGACGACGGAACGCCCGTCTACCTCGACGCCTACGCGCACGAGGCCGACCACGTCGCGGTCGTGAATCGTGTGAAGCCGCACACGGGATTCCACGCGGCCGTCGAAAGCGGGCTGTGCAAGATGCTCGCGATCGGCGTCGGCAAGCAGACTGGCGCCAACTACTACCATCGGGCTTTCCTCCGCCAGGACTTCCAGGAGACGGTGCTTGGCGCCGCGAACTTCCTGATCGACTCCGGGCGTGTATGCATGGGCCTCGCCGTCGTCGAGAACGCGTACGACGAGACCGCGATGGTCATCGGACTGGCGCCCGAGGAGATCGTCTCGGTGGAGAAGAAGCTCATCTGTCAGGCGCGGGAACTGATGGGCTCGATCCTATTCAGGGAGATCGACTGCCTCATCGTAGACTACATCGGTAAGGACGTGAGCGGCGGCGGGATGGACAGCAACATCACGGGCCGCAAGTTCCGCGATGGCGAGGGCGCGTCGTCGGTACACGCCCCGGACATCCTCCGTATCTTCGTTCGCGATATGACCGAGAAGTCGCAGGGCAACGCTACCGGCATAGGTAGCGCGGACGTCACCACGACGCGGCTTGTCGAGCAGATCGACCGGAACTCCACGTATATGAACGCCCTTACCGCGAAGGTCACCGCAGGCTGCAGAATCCCGCCGTACTTCGACACCGACATGGCGGCGCTGGCGTGGGTGCTCAACACCGTTGGGCTCACGGAGCCGCACGACACGAAGACGGTGCGCATCCGGTCGACGTTGGACCTGGAGGACATCCTCGTGTCCGAGGCCTTGCTTGCGGAGGCCCGCGAGGCGCCGAACGCAACCGTACTGGGCGGCCCTGAGCTGATGCGATTCACTGACGCCGGTCAGCTGACAGACTTCTGAGGGCATGCGCACAGGGCGCGTGGCGGCCGCGTCGTCCCACGCGTCCAAGTCGTGCCGCTAGCGGCGACACGCCTGCAGCTACTCGCGGCCGTTTAGGCGAGGCAGCCCGAAGCGGTCCGCCATTGCCGCGAGCTTCGCGGCGGTGCCAGCAGGCAGCGGTATCCCAGCGGCGGCCCGCGTCGCGTGGGCGCGGTGCTCTACTTCCCCGGGCACAAGCACTTCCTCGAAGCCGTCGGCCGGCGGAAGAGCTTTGATACCGTCGATCAGGGCGTCTACCCGCTGGGCGTACTCCTCGGGGTCGCCGAACGCGGAGATGTCGACGGCCGCGACGACGCTGTTCTGGTTGTGAGGGCGAGCCGCGCCGCCGGCCGCCATGAACGGCTCCGCCAACGGATTCGCGGCCATGATGCTCGCGAGGCACTCGAACATCATCGCGAGGCCGGAGCCCTTATAGAGCCCCGCGGGCACGAGGATCTTCGCCTCAGAAGCGTCGGTGGTCGGACGGCCGTCGGCGTCGAGTGCCCAGCCTTCGCCGAGAGGCGCGCCTCGGTCGGCGGCGTACTGGAGCTTCCCACCGGCCGCGACGCTCGTTGCCATGTCGAGAACGAGCGGCGGCCGATCTGCCGTCGGCACGGCGATGCTTATCGGGCTGTTGTGGAGTCCCGCGGCGCGTGCGCCATGTGGGGCCATGTTGGGTGGGCTGCACACCATGGCGATTCCCGCCAGGCCCTTCGTCGCTGCCATCATCGAATAGTACGCCATCGCGCCCTGATGCGTGACGTTCCTGACGAGCCCCCAGCCGATGCCTACGGCGCGGGCCTTCTCGATCACGGCGCGCATCGCCATCTTCGTCACCGGCGGCCCGAGCGATCTGTCGGCGTCCCATTGGCACACGGCGACCGTCTCCCCGAGGACGCGCACGTCGGGTCGCGGGTTCATCTGCCCGGAGTCAACCAGCTCGACGTACCATGGGATGCGGAGCACGCCGTGCGAGTCGACGCCGCG